>JARLHC010000049.1 GCA_031292455.1 Ignavibacteriaceae bacterium | reverse complement strand
TTTATTCCGCCAACCGCAAAGATTATTTTCATTATCGAAAAGAAAACATCTTGAAGTTTCTCTCTCTCTTATAGCCAAAGTGCATAAAGCGCCTAACTTAAGATGATAATTAAAAAATGTACTTAGATTAAGATCTGAAACTATATCACAATTGTATAAAATGAAAGGATCTTTTCCTGTTAGAAAGGAAGATGCTTTCTTCAATCCGCCCCCGGTATCTAATAGCATTTCCCTTTCATCAGAAAGGGTGATATTTGCACCGAAGTTATTGTGTTCTTTAAGAAATCTGATGATCAAATCAGGTAGATGGTGGATATTAATTATTATATCGCCAAATCCGTAAAGGAGTAATTTTTTTATTGCAAATTCAAGCAGGGAAGTTTCTCCGATTTTTACTAATGCCTTTGGTGTATTATCTGTCAGGGGACGAAGACGCGTACCTAGTCCGGCTGCTAAGATCATTCCTTTCATGAGGCAGCCGCCCCCGGATTTATATCCCGGAAAGATTCCTTTTCTAATTCCATATGTCTTATTTTTACATTAATTTCAGGATTCAGCCTTAGATATTCAGCCATACGCTCTGCACAGTAAACTGAACGGTGTTGCCCTCCTGTGCACCCAAAGCTTATCATTAGGTGTGCAAATTTTCTGGTAATATATACATTAATTGTCTGCTGTATAATTGAAAACACATTAGATAGGAATTTATCTGCTTCGCTCTCTTCAATGAAAAATTTCTTTATAACTTCATCTTTTCCTGTCAGCATTTTATATTGATTATATCTTCCGGGGTTGTGGATTGCGCGGCAGTCAAAAACAAATCCTCCGCCATTGCCGGATTGATCCTGTGGAATTGATTGTCTATAAGAAAAACTGAAAATGGAGACTTCCAGTTTGTTGCTTGAACGTCTGGCATCTCCAATTTGTTGAAATTCTTTTGATCCTACGACTCCTTTTAATGCATCAAAAAGTGAAGGCATTTTTATCGGGAAGGAGACCGTGTTCATTAACCAGGCAAGATTATCAATTGCATATGGAATGCTTTTTAGAAAATGTTCTTTCTTCTCGTAAAATCCTCGGAATCCATATGCACCTAATGCCTGCAATATTCTGATTAATACATATCCGAAAAACATCTGAATGAACTCTGTCTCTTCAAATTTGGTGTATTTTTTTATTTTAGAGATATAATATTGCAGTAACTCAGCCCGGATGTTATGGGGAAGATCTGCTTTGGCGTCAAAAAGCAATGAAGCAAGATCATATTGAAGCGCCCCTTTTCTTCCCCCCTGATAATCAATAAAATATGGCTCGCCTTTCTTTATCATAATATTTCTGGATTGGAAATCACGGTAAAGAAAATGATTGCAGTCAGCGCTCAGCAAATATTCTGTAAATACATGAAAATCAGTTTCAAGCGCCTGTTCATCAAATGGTATCTTACCAAGTTTTAGGAAATAATATTTAAAATAATTTAAATCCCACATCATCGATTGTTCATCAAATTGTGCTCGCGGATAGCAGATACTGTAATTAAGGCTTTTCCCCCATTCTATTTGAAATCTGGGTAAGTTGTCAATTACTTTTTTATAAATCAGTACAACCTTTTCGCTAAATTCAGGCTCACTTCGTATTTCAGTTAAATATGAAAATAATGTTATGTTACCAAGATCTTCTATAAGGTAAATGTCATTTTCCAGGTCCACTTCATATATCTCTGGGACAGGTAAACCGTGTTCCCTAAAATGTTTTGAAAATTCTATAAATGCTCTGTTTTCCTTTTTATCAGCATTATAAACAGCAATGGCAGAATTTGCTTGGCTTTTTAAACGGTAATATTCCCTGTACGAGCCTGATTTGGGAAGCGGGATAAACTCTTCTGCGTGTTTGTTGGACCAGCGGTAGTAAAGGTTTAAAAGCGATTCTTTTTTCTTATCGGTCAATTTTATTTATTACCCGTTAATTAATTATATTATAGACCTTCTAATTTAATTAAATAGAAAACAAAAAAATGAAAGAGTTAATTCAGATAGCTGGAATTATTGATGATTTGGAAGCAAGGATGTTAATGCAGTGCGGGGTGGATTATCTGGGCTTTCCATTACGGCTACCCGTAAATAAAGATGATCTGACTGAAGAACAGGCCATTGATGTAATAAAAGAAATTGTCCATCCATTTAAAGCAGTGTTGATTTCCTATCTGGATGATGCTAAAGAAATAATCAGATTTTGTGATAAACTAAATGTTAAAGTCGTTCAGCTGCATGGTAAAATTGCTCCTGAAGAATTGGAAATAATTAAACTGCTTCGCCCTGACATTGAAATTATCAAAAGTCTCGTTGTATTCGGAAATAATTACTCGGAATTGGAAAAATCGGTCAATAGTTTATCTTCATACGTGGATTATTTTATAACTGATACGTTTGACCCTGTAACTGGTGCGTCTGGAGCAACAGGGAAAACCCATGATTGGAATATTAGTAGGAAGTTGGTTGAATATTCTCCCAAACCAATTATCTTGGCTGGAGGGCTCAATCCTTTAAATGTAAGACAGGCTATCCTCGAAATTAAACCTGCAGGTGTTGATGTACATTCAGGCGTGGAAGCTCCTGATGGAAGAAAAGATTATAACTTGGTTAAAAAATTTGTATTTGAATCTAAACAAGCATTTGCGGAAGTAAATTAGGTCACTAAATAAATTATTTTAAATAATACTATTATTAAGCGTGACGTCCATCACGCAGCCTTTTTATTAATTATACTTTTATAGATCAGTATTATTTAATTATTTAACTTAACTTAAGTTTAATTAATTATTATTCTTAAAAGACATGATTCCCTATATGTCTAAAATTCAGATTCCCGCATTATTATTATCTATCCTAATGACTTTTATCACTGGTAGTGTATTCCCACAATGGGTGCAGACCACAGGACCGGGCGGAGCCTTAATTACTTCTTTGGCTGCTAATAATGGATATCTTTATGCAGGAACTTATTATGGAGGTCTGTATCGTTCTTCAGATAATGGTTCAAACTGGATTCAAACAAATTATGGCTTACCCTTGGGATCTGGTATTTCAACACTTATTATTAACGGCAATAATATCTTCGCCGGAATTGTAGATTCAAGGAATTCTGTCGGAAACGGGATCTACTTATCTACTGATAATGGCTCAACATGGTCAGAAGCAGATAGCGGACTGACGAGCAAGTATGTGCGTGCATTTGCTGTTAATGGGAATAATATTTTTGCCGGAACCGATCCTTTGGGAGGTATCGGCGGAGTTTATCTTTCCACTGATAATGGAGCAAACTGGTCTCCTATTGATAACGGATTACCTGTTAATTCAACTGTATATACACTGGCCTGCTGCGGGGATAACATTTTTGCCGGAACTAATGGCGGAGGTCCAAATGGACCGGGTGGAATTTATCTGTCAACCAATAATGGTGTAAGTTGGAAAATAGCAAATACTGGGTTGCAATATAAACCTCTAAAATCGGTCTCGTCAAATCGCAATAACCTCTCCTATGGAAATTTTACTTCACTGAGAAAAATTTATAGTAAGTCACTGGTAAAAAATAATTTGCTTATGCCTATGCACCCTAGTGTATTCGCCCTCTCTGTAAGTGGAAATAAAATCTATGCAGGAACTACTGAGGGAGTTTATATTTCTTCAAATAAAGGCGTAAATTGGAATCTGATTACCGATGGTCTGATTTATGGAGAGTATGTCTATTCATTTGCTGTCAATGGAAATAATATCTTTGCCGGAACAACAGGAGGGGTTTATCAATCAACTAATAATGGCTCTCTATGGACAGAGGTAATCGATGGCTTGCCTTCTGGAATTCCTATAAATGCTCTCCTCTTCAGCGGAAATAATTTATTTGCCGGAACTTGTGCAGGTGTTTATGCCTCCGCAAATGATGGAATTAATTGGTACGACGCAAATAAAGGATTAGCCGCATCTCTTATTGAGGCAATTGCCGTCAGGGGGAACAATATTTTTGCTGGAACTAATAATGGTCTATATCTTTCAACTGATAATGGTTCAAATTGGTCCTTGTCAAATAACGGTATAAGCGGTTATTTAAATACTCTTGCAATAAGTGGGAATAATATTTTTGCCGGAACCGATAATGGAGTTTATATATCAACAGATAATGGTTTAGACTGGTTCCAGGCTGGAATGAATGG
>JARLHC010000171.1 GCA_031292455.1 Ignavibacteriaceae bacterium | reverse complement strand
GATTTTCTTTCTATAGCAGAAGAATTGGTAAAATCTATTTTAACCGATTCGATTAATTTCTTCCCTTTATTATAACAATAGAAAGTTACCTTTTGTTCTTCAGCATTATCGGGATAGATTTTAGATTCTTCACTAAGTAAAGGAACTGAATAAAACAGGGATGGAATACCAGCAGAATTCCTCAGGACGAGGTCGAGTTTTCTTTCAGCATTATCAATGAAACAGAGATCAGGAATCCCGTCATGGTTATGGTCGAAATAATTGATTCCCTGCTGGTTTATACCCAGAGTAATATCAGATTCTTCATAAACAGAATTAAACATAGAGATAAAATTAAGAGCGCCATGTTCATTAATCACAGCAATACCATTTGTAAATCTACTATAAAACGGAACCAGATCTGTGCATCCATTTTTCCTGAAATAAATAACTTCCGGATAGAAATCCCTGTTATCTTTCCCAAAGATAACTGAAAGCACTCCTTTCTTTGTATCGAGATATGCAATATCCATTCTGCCATCATGATTAAAGTCACCTTCAATTATTTTGTCCGGGTTGTATTCGGTTTTAATAATCTTTTTTACATCAAAAGAGGAATTATAGTCGCCATATAATATTTCGATAGAATTTTCCGTTGAAAAGATAAGGTCATTTACAGAATCGAAATCCAGATCAAATGAATGGAGGGAATAAATATTTCGGGAAACCGGGATTGAACGCACCTTATAGAATTCGCCGTTCCCCTTATTATAAAAAAGATCAATGTTTAAGGAAGCGAGGTTAAAGGCGGCGATATCGGGAAAGCCATCCCTGCTGATATCCGTGAACAGGGAGAATGAATATACTGAGTTCCTGACTATTTTATTTTCTTTTAATTTTCTATTCTGATTAGTTAATATAGAAAGCCCGTTGAAGGACTTTCCGGAGATTAAATATTCAGGGATAAGATCGCCATTTATATCATCCGTGCTTATGTTTTCGGGATATGAATCAAATTTGATTTCATTTGTAAAGAGGGGCTTACCATTTTTGGCAAAAGAAACGAGTCCCACTTTCATTCTTTTTCTTGAGCTATAAGCATACCCGATATTTTTTTTATTCCTATCCATTACGTTATGAATACAAGATATTTCAGACAGGGTTTTATATTTTTTAGGGGTAGAAAAACTAACAGACTGGTTCCCATCTAATGTTTCAATTTCTTTCTTAGAAGGGTTAAATAATACAAGGTCGGTATAGGAATCGCCATTATAATTTAGAGTGAAGAGATTTGTGAAACCGGAATCAACATCGATATGGTTAAACTTACAAAAGCCGTTAACAGGAACCTGGGGAAAGACCTCAAGGGAAATAAGCAGAAGGCAATAAAGTATTTTAGTATTGTTTATTTCGATTTTTAAGCCTCGTTTCTCTTCTATGCAAGGCCTCAATAAATCTTCTTTTTTCATCTTCGGATTCAGGAATTGCTTCGATGGCTTTGATGGGCTTACCTTCTTTATCGACACAGACAAATGTTAAATAAGCCGAATTAGTATGCAATCGTTTACCTTCGAGATAATTTTCAGAGAATACTTTAACTCCAATTTCCATTGAAGTATTGAACACTCTGTTTACTGAAGCGATGAGGGTGACAGGATCGCCAAGACTGATAGGATGATGAAAATCGAGACTATCTACGGAAGCAGTAATACAAACCCTTTGGTTATGGCGTCCGGCGGCCATAGCGGCGCATATATCAATCCAATGCATTAATTGCCCGCCAAGAAGTTTTCCTAATTGATTAGTATGATTAGGAAGTACGAGTTCTGTCATTACAGTTACAGACTCACTAACTTTCTTTGCCATCAGATTATTTTGAAGCTGAAATTTCGAGACTACTCTTCAGATCCTGCATTTCTTTAACATGGTCATCGGACGGATATTTCTGCAGGAATTTATCTATTTCCAATAAAGCATCGTTATTTCTTCCTCTACTTATCAGAAGCCGGGTTTTATCATACATAGCCAGCGGAGCATATTGAGTATCGTGATAGATCTCCACTACATTGTCATAATATTTAAAAGCTGCCTGATAGTATTCCAGTTTAGTATAGATATAGGCGGCATAATACTCTTTATGGGCAAGCTTTTCATTAAGCTCCTTAATCTTAACTTCAGCATCCGGAACTTTATCACCTGTCGGGAAAAAATCGATATAGGACTGAAATTCTTTAATAGCACTCCGGGTATATTTCTGGTCAAGAGTAAAATCCGGTGAAAGCTTATAATAGCAATCAGCGAGCATATACTGAGATTCGGGGAGCAACTTACTTGCCGGCATATTTTTAATAAGCTTACTAAACTCATAAGCGGCCAGAATAAATTCTTTTCTTTTATACCTTGTCATAGCGGTATAATACTGTGCAGTATCAACGATAGAATTTCCAGGGTATTGCAGGACCAGAGAAGAGAATTCGTTAACCGCCTGTTCATAATCTTCATCATTATAGAGTTTAACTGCATAAGAAAGCCGATCTGAAGGGGACATATTTACAGTATTTAATGAGCCACCGCATCCCCAGACAAATAAGGATAAAAGGATAAGAATTAATAGATTCTTCATTTCATGTCATTTTATTGAAAAATAATGCACAATTATAATTAAAATAAGTAAGGCGTCAAAGGGAATTTTCTTTACTTTACCTACATTAGACAGATCTAACAGAGACAAAAAGAAGAACGATGAATTTATCCAGAAACAGATATTAGTCTGATTAATTATTTATCAGATTTTCTATATTCAGAGTAATTATTTTACCTGTTTTATTTTCAACATAATAGAGGAAATCCGGATAATTATCAAAGAAATATATTTGGCCACCGGGAGATAGAAACAATGTTTTCAACAGAGATTGCCGAAGGACATCGTAAAGAATAATTGATCCGGAAAAAACAGAAGTCGATTTTCCATTAATAATAGTATCTGTTTTTTCGGCAAGGATTAAATATTTACCATTATTTGTAAAATAGGGTTCTGCATTTCCATGGTAGAAGATGAATGGAGAACTATAATCACGATCGAAATCATAAATATTAAAATAACTATCATCGGTATTTAAACGAGATTCGATAATTCCTTTTCCTTTTCGCCCATTTACCAAATAATAGATATCGGCACCGGGCATGCCTATTTCAGCCAAACTTTTCTTTTTAAATATTTTATTGCTTGATGTAGAAACGTAAGCCAATTTAATCTCATTAAGTTTTACAGGAGTAAAGGCCGTATCATAATAAGGGATATATAAATTCTCTTCATTTTCCGACAGAAAGATCTCACCATACTTATCATATATTTTAATCGGGAGAGATAATTCTTTCTTACCGGAAGCAGCATTTAAGACAGTGAACAGACTCCCGCTTTTATAATTACCCAGAATATATAATTTATATTTAGATTTCGAATAAACCACTATTCCCGGATCAAAATTTATCCTCAAATTCAGATTCTTGTTTAACGTATTATAGATAATAATATCAGACCTGTCACCATCAACCATCCAGGACTGGGTATTATCCATAAGTATTTTATGATGCTGGAAAACAGTATCCCTATGGCCATTGGTCAAATTAATTCTAATGTAACGAGAAAGGGGATTAAGCTTGTTTTTATTTGACGTAAAATGGTCGTCCTTGTAAATAAACGGCTGAGCCAGCAACATTCCCGAATATGATAATAAAATGATAAGAAGAGCAAGTAATCGTTTAGAATAAATCATCTTTCCAACAGTTATTAATGGTTATTTACTGCGTACAGTAAAGAATAAAATGACTGCAGCAGCAGCAGTACTTAGGGCAAACACGGGTTCGAACAAACCGGTAAAAAAGGGTTCAGGAGGAATTGTCCCGTTAGTAAACTTAAAGGAATTATTTTCAAGGTTTTTAAGTTCATCCACTTGTACAGAATCCATCTGGTAATAAATGAATTCAGACGAATGGTTAGAATTTATTTTGCCCGGAGTAGTAATAAAATAATTTCCTTTAAGGGATAGCTTTCTTTGGACCATATAGGGGCCGAGAAAACCATTTCTGAACAAGTCAGAATATTCAGTTACTGCCTTTTCTATAGTATATGACAATACAGCCACATTTTCATTTTTTTCCGGAACAAATATAGTCTTTTTTGATATTAAATATTCGAGGATATGATTATTAAAAACAGAATAAACCCCGCCATTATTAAACTCGACTTTCAATTTAAGAGAAGGTAAAGTAACATTTTGAGCGATCATGTTAACTGATGAATCAGCGAGAGCATAGAATACGTCCAGATTAGATTTGGTTTGTGAACAAAGGGATCCGGTAAAAAAGAGAGAAAGGGATAAGACAGGGAGAGAAAACAAGGATATCTTTTTTATAATTTTAAGCATAAATGCCGCGTATTTTCAAGGTTTTGGCAACTTTATCAATTGCTAAAATATAGGCGCCAATTCTTAACGGCACATTATATTTTTCAGCAGACTTATAGACATTTAGAAAAGCTTCATCCATCATTCGTTCAAGTCTTTCATTTACGAGAGAAAGGGGCCAAAAATACCCCATCCGATCCTGCACCCATTCAAAGTAGGAGACAGTAACGCCGCCGGCATTGGCAAGAATATCAGGAATGACCAAAATACCATTGTTCTGCAGAATAGAATCTGCATTTGCCGATGTAGGGCCATTAGCACCTTCGGCGATAATTTTACATTTAAGTTTATCAGCGTTATGCGAATTTATCTGATCTTCCTTGGCTGCCGGAACGAGTAAATCGCATTCCAGCTGAAGGAGTTCTTCATTAGAAATCTTTTCTGATTTAGGATAGTTGAGAATTGATCCATTCTTTATGGCGAATTCGAGGACATCCGGGAGATTAAATCCCTTTTTATTATAAAGAGCCCCATTGATATCGCTCAGGCCAATTATCTTAACACCCTGCTCATAAAGGAGATTAGCGCTGACAGAGCCGACATTTCCGAATCCCTGAATTACAGCGGTAGCATTTTTAGGGTTTATGTGGAGTTTATTCAATGCAGAAACAGAAACTATCATTACTCCCCTACCGGTAGCTTCCCTTCTTCCGAGGGAACCGCCCAAAATACTTGGTTTGCCGGTAACGACTGCAGTCTGAGTTTTTTTAGTATGCATACTATAGGTATCCATAATCCAGGCCATAGTCTGTTCATTAGTATTCATATCGGGGGCGGGGATATCTTTATCCGGTCCGAACACATCGAGCATATTAGAAGTAAACCTACGAGTCATTCTTTCCACTTCACCTATACTCATTTTAGAGGGGTCACATTTGATTCCTCCTTTAGCGCCGCCGAAGGGAATGCTGACAATGGCACATTTCCAAGTCATCCAGGCAGCAAGGGCTTTCATTTCATCGAGAGTTATATCCGGAGCATACCGGATTCCTCCTTTAGACGGACCCAAGATATCATTATGGATGACCCGATAACCTTCGAAAACTTCAATATCACCATGATCCATTATAATAGGGATTGAGGTAATGATCTGTTTTACCGGATTTTTAAGATAATTATAGATACCCTTTTCTAGGCCAAGAATATTGGCTGCCAAATCGAACCGTTCCATCATAGACTCGAATGGATTTTCCTTATCAAGGATGGGTGCAGGTTCTTTATATAAATTAGTAGGGATTATAGAGCCATGAGAATCAGAAGAATTTGTCATATTATTATTAATTAAAACTAATCAGAAATAAAGACAACAGTGTTATTAAAATAAACATATTAAAAATTATATTCTTCCGGCGGCTAATTCTTCCAATCTACGGACTCTTTCGGCAACAGGAGGATGTGTTGAGAATAATTTCATAACACCGCCGCCATTAAGAGGGTTGACGATAAAGAGCTGGGCAGTAGCCGGGCCCGCGTTATTTACCCCTTTAAGTTCATTCTGAGAAGAAATTTTCTTTAATGCTGAAGCCAGAGATAAAGGTTTACCGGAAATCTTAGCT
>JARLHC010000170.1 GCA_031292455.1 Ignavibacteriaceae bacterium | reverse complement strand
ATATGATTCCGCGATTACAATTTTTACTCCTGCGACCTGAAGTGCAAGAGGAGCATGCTCTCTGGAAGAACCGCATCCGAAATTAGATCCTCCAATTATAACGCTGTATTCAGACTGATAATTATCACCATTGATAAATTGCTTCCCTCCATCAGGTAATCCCGCCTTTTCCAATGGAACACTTGATAATGCAAAATGCCCGTATTTCTTTATCTCTTCCGGATCGCTAGTAGAATAGACAAGATGTTCAGCGGGGATAATCTGATCGGTGTCAATATTATCTCCGAGAACGTAAGCTTTGCCTGTTATTTTCTTTTCCATTTTTACCTTATTAATTTCTTTTAATTATATAATTCAAATATTTATTTCGCCGGCCTCAGAGAAAATCTCTCGGATCTGTAATTACTCCATTAATAGCCGAGGCCGCAACAGTTAAAGGGGATGCAAGATAGACCTGCGAGGATTTGCTTCCCATCCTTCCGTGGAAATTCCTGTTAGTTGTTGATATTACAACATCACCGTCAGAACTGCGGCCGATAGTATCGGAGGGGCCGCCCAGGCATGCGGCACAAGATGATTGGGCTATTGTACATCCTGCTTTTTCAAATATATCCTTTAATGTTATTCCTGATATAGTTTCTTCATCAAGCTGTTTTGCAACAGCAGTAGAAGCCGGAACTATAAAAGTTGCCACTTTTACTTTTTCACCTAATAAGAGTTTTGCAGCATAACGAAAGTCGGTAATCTTTCCACCCGTACAGGATCCGATATAACATTTATTAAGTTTAGTTCCCTGAACGTTTCTTACGGTATCACGGTTATCGGGGCTATGCGGTTTCGCAACTACGGGTTCAAGCTTAGAGACATCATAATTATACTTTGAATGATAATCTGCATCCAAATCGCTATTATATATTTTATATTCTGTTACATCAACTTCCTTAAGGAAGTCTTTTGTAGTTTCATCAACTGCTATTATACCATTCATTCCTCCTGCTTCAATAGCCATATTGGTAAGCGTCATCCTTTCATACATTGATAAAGAGGAGATGGCATCGCCATCAAATTCCATTGCCCTGTAAGTAGCGCCATCTGTAGTAATATCTCCAAGAATCTGGAGTATAAGATCCTTTGCAGTTAAATACAGAGGCATTTCACCATTAAATGTAAACTTCATAGACTGAGGAACTTTTTCCCATATCTTGCCTGTGCCGAGGATAAAAGCTGCATCTGTATTTCCCACACCCGTGGAAAATAAACCGAATGCTCCTGAAGTACAGGTATGGGAATCAGTTCCGAACAATACCTTACCGGGGACGTTATAACCTTCCTGAGCAAGAGCAATATGGCAGACCCCTTTATACCTGTCAGTCCCCACATCATAATAGTTAGGCAGATTATATTCAGCGGCGAAACTTCGAAGGATATCAACATTCCTGTTGGCATGCTCATTTTTTGTAAATATATAGTGATCAGGAAATATTACAAGTTTATTCTTATCCCAAATTTTAGCTTTCTCGCCAAACTCTTTTTTCCAGATTGCAAAAGTAGGGGGACCGCAAACATCATGTGTCATCAGTATATCTACATTAAGCCATATATTTTCACCCGGGATCACTTTTTTGCGATCAGATGATGCAGCCAATATTTTTTCAGTGATTGTCATTCCCATATTAAATAGATTCCTTTATACTTGATTGATTATTAACTTGTCTTCACGGAATTCAACTTTAGTATTTGTGAATACCAGATAAAGATTTATAGCCTGCAGGAAAGCTTTGGCACTTGCTTCAATAATGTCGGTAGACGTGCCTCTACCGGTAAACGAGTTTTCGCCGCTTCTAATTCTAATAATTGCTTCTCCCAATGCTTGTCTGCCAGATGTAACAGAGCGAACATTATAGGACTCAACGACAGGTTTGAAACCAAGAGCCCTTTCAATTGCATTAAAGCTTGCATCGACCGGCCCGTCTCCTATAGAAGACTCGGTAAATATTTCTTCGCCCGATTTAATTTTAACAGTCGCAGTCGGAATTACATCAGTGCCAGCATTAACATGGAGATACACAAGTTCATGGAGCTGTTCCTTTTTATAAATTTCATCACCCATAAGTACACGCAGATCATCATCAAAAACCTCTTTCTTCTTATCGGCTATTTCCAGGAATGCTTCGTAAGATTTTTGCATCTCTTCTTCAGATGGATGATATCCGAGTTCATTCAATCTTGCCGTCAAGCCGTGTCTTCCTGAATGTCTGCCTAAAACCAATTTTGTTTTATAAACACCTACAGACTCAGGGGTCATTATTTCATAGGTTTGTTTATCTTTTAGAACTCCATCCTGGTGAATACCTGATTCATGGGCAAACGCATTCTCACCGACAATTGCCTTATTCGGCTGAACGACAATTCCCGTAAAACCGGAAACCATTTTACTAGTATTATAAATTTCTTCTGAATTTATTCCCGTTTGATAGCCGCAGATATCCTTTCGCACTTTCAATGCCATTACTATTTCCTCAAGGGAAGCATTACCGGCCCTTTCCCCGATTCCGTTCACAGTGCATTCTATCTGCCGGGCTCCATTATTGATTCCGGCAAGTGAATTTGCAACTGCAAGTCCAAGATCGTTATGGCAATGGACACTAATAACCGCTTTATGGATATTGCTAACACGTTTCTTTAGTTCTGATATCATGAGTCCATATTCAACAGGAAAAGTATATCCTGTAGTATCCGGAACATTTACTGTGGTAGCACCAGCTTCAATAGCAGTTTCAATTACTTCAGCCAAATAGCCTATATCAGTCCTGCCTGCATCTTCAGCAGAGAACTCAACATCATCCATGAATGTTTTTGCATAAGCAATAGCATCATAAGACATTTTTAGAACTGTCTTTCTCTTTTCTTCCAAGGAAACTCCATATTTACGGTCGGAAAATTTGCCAAGGATATGAATATCGGAAGTGCTAGAAAATGTATGTATTCTTGTATGCTTCCCGTTACGCAGGGCATCATAGGCAGATTTAATATCAATCTCTTTAGCCCGTGAAAGTGCGGCTATAATAGCCTCAGATTCTTCGGCTATTCTTTTAACAGCTTCGAATTGAGCCGGAGAGGAAACAGGAAATCCTGCTTCAATAACATCAACTTTAAGTTTTGCAAGCTGCCGGGCTATTTCAAGCTTCTCATATACATTCAAAGAAGCGCCGGGAGACTGTTCTCCGTCCCTTAAAGTTGTATCAAATATTATAATATGTTCGTTCATTTTAGTCCTTTTTTATACGGATAAAAATTATAAAGTAAAAACACCCAAAGCCTGCTCATTAAAAATTTCATTGAAATTCTCTATAACACAGGTAGTCATTTGTTCAGTTGAAACAAGGATAGATCCTTCAGAAGATATATCGGGAGTCCGGTAACCTGCTGCAAGAGTTCTTTCTATCGATTCCTCGATCAGTTCTGATGCCTTAGACATATGAAAAGAGTAATTAAACATCATGGCAGCAGAGGAAATAGCCGCAAGCGGATTTGCCTTCCCCTGTCCGGCGATATCAGGCGCACTTCCATGGACAGGTTCATACAAAGCATATTTATTTCCGATACTTGCAGATGGGAGCATACCGAGGCTTCCGGTAATCATTCCGGCGATATCACTTAAAATATCACCGAACAAATTTGAAGTCAGCAAAACATCAAACTGTTTCGGGTTGCGAACGATCTGCATTGCAGCATTATCTACATACATATTAT
>JARLHC010000048.1 GCA_031292455.1 Ignavibacteriaceae bacterium | reverse complement strand
TGAGTGTCCTTTATATTTTTGTTGTTTGATTATAATAAATTTATCAAAGGACACTCTCTTTTTTTATCTTACCTGTTACTCTTACAATTATACTATTTCGTTAAACTAACTAATTGCTTTCTTTTAAACATAGCTTCTACTGTATAGGATATTAATTATTATTTACCGGGAGATTTTAGTTGATTTATGAACGAGAGATGATTGGGAGATGAACGGCTCGGTAACGACTCAGATAGTGCTCTAATACAAACGTCTCAAAATGTTACAAGTCGCCTGTACTCAATAATTAAATAATAGCGCTAATGACCTTTGGTTAAATCCCCTGGTTGAAATGATTGTGAAACAGCTGCAACAATTTTGTCATAGTTACTTTTCTGATCTTTTGGGTATTCAATGTATAGATGATTAATTGACCCGTTACCTATAAAACTCTTTATCAAACAGACCTCTCGCTCCTCTTTCCCCTCCCTTTCTCTAAAGGTCTATCGCAAGTGCATGATATATTTTCAAATGTATCTTCTTTATCTCTTCGTCATTCAGATATTCATCAAATGGCATCCGCTTATCTATCATCCCTGAAGGTACAATCTCAATTATTCTGTTCGCAATAGTCTGTATAAACTGATGATCATGCGATACAAACAATAACGTTCCTGTAAAATCAATTAATCCGTTATTCAACGCTGATATTGCCTCAAGATCAAGATGGTTTGTCGGCTCATTCATTATCAATACGTTTGTCCCCGATAACATCATCCTCGCAAGCATGCATCTTACTCGCTCACCTCCCGATAATACATTCGCTTTCTTTAACGACTCCTCTCCGCTGAATAACATCCTCCCTAAAAATCCTCTGATATATGTTTCATCCTTTTCCTTTGAATACTGCCTCAACCAGTCAATCAGGTTCAGATCTTTATCAAAGAATTTTGTGTTGTCTTTGGGAAAATATGCCTGCGATGTCGTTACTCCCCATTCAAATTTTCCACTGTCTGCTTTTAATTTGTCAGTCAGTATCCTGAATAAAGTATCTTTTGCCAATCCATCTGGACCTACAAACGCAATCTTATCCCCCTTATCAACTTTAAAGGTGAGATTATTTAATACTATCTCTTTGCCATGCTTCTTTGTTAGATTGTTTATCTCCAGAATGTTGGCTCCCGCCTCACGTGTGGGCTTAAAAGCTATGTATGGCATCCTGCGCGATGAGGGTTTTATATCTTCAAGTGTCAGCTTTTCAAGCTGCTTCTTTCTTGAAGTCGCCTGTTTCGATTTAGATGCATTTGCACTGAACCGTGAAATGAATTCTTTTAGCTCTTCTCTCTTCGCTTCAATTTTTTTATTTGCATCCTTCGCCTGCTTTAATGCTAACTGGCTGCTCTCAAGCCAAAAATCGTAATTACCTGTGTACATCTGTATCTTGCTGTAATCTATGTCCGCTATATGCGTGCATACCTGGTTCAGAAAATGCCTGTCATGCGAAATTACTATAACTGTATTCTTAAATTTCTCAAGGAATTCTTCCAGCCACCCGATCGATATTATATCAAGATGGTTTGTCGGTTCATCAAGCAATAATATATCCGGATTTCCGAATAACGCCTGCGCCAGCAATACCTTTACCTTTTCATTCCCCGATAGCTCTTTCATCAGTTTAGTGTGTAGTTCATCCTCTATTCCTAATCCGCTTAATAACTCTGCTGCTTCCGATTCTGCCTCCCACCCGTTTAGATCAGCAAATTCTCCCTCAAGTTCTGATATCCTTATCCCGTCCTTTTCACTGAAATTCTCTCTTGAATATAAGGCATCCTTTTCCTCCATTATCGCAAAAAGCTTTTTATGTCCGGTTATTACCGTTTTTAATACCTCTACTTCATCAAACTCGTACTGGTTTTGATTTAATACCGATAACCTGTCTCCTGGTGAAATATTAACACTTCCCGAACTTGGCTCTATCTCTCCCGATAGAATTTTAATAAATGTCGATTTCCCCGATCCATTCGCTCCGATCACTCCATAACAGTTCCCTGGTGCAAATTTGATATTTACATCTTCAAATAATATGCGTTTTCCGAACCTAAGCGTAATATTGCTTGTGCTGATCATGATTTTTAAGTTTCTTTGTAAAATTTATAGGATTGCAAACATACGAAAGTTTCAAGGACTTTATACTATACAAATATAAGTACAGTTTTGTCTTCCTCTAATCCCCTTATCAATATTTAGTATTTAATTTATCCTTTTATCTGAATTATTTAATCGGACTTTGCTCTTATAATTTCGGTTTCAGCATTTCTTTTATATATGTCAAAATTTCCTTTTGAACAATTAAAAGTAAAATTATTCTTAAGAAATCCGTCAAGCTTATCCCCGACTTCAAAAGGATTTTTAGATTTTAGAAAATATAATGGCTTCTTTGCATTTAAATCATTTAATAATATTTCTCTGTCTTTGTCACTTCTCAAAAAAACATAATTAAAATATTTGCTCGGTGAAACTCTTTCTGAATATGCCAGTATTGGGTTACCGTCAATTCCTCCTACATAGATATAATCATCTTTCTTTGAATTGTTTTTCAACCATCGCCCTATTTCGGTATAATTGCTCTTTCGCATTAAACTTTGCGGTATTTCTAAAAATAATGATTGAAGTGGCAGCAGCATTATTATAATAAATATAATCAGCCCGGATGCATATTTTTGAAGCAATGCTTCATCATTTATATTTTTTAATAATACATTCCCGGTTAAAATACCTGCTATCAATGAAAGACTTGGTACTATTTGCCTTATCTGATGTCCGTAATAATATCCGGAAGCGTTAACTCCTATAAAATCAAATAATAACCATAACAATAACCCTATTACGTATCGATTTTTAATAAATCCTGGCAGAAATAAAAATAACGCAAAGAACGGATAAAATACTACTAACCTTGTATTTCCCCATGTGTTAAAAAAGTTTCTTACATGAAATCCGGTTGTGGGAGCCCTCGATCCTTCATGCCTCAGAATTAACCAGGCCCCTTCAATATAATCTTTTATGGAAACACCGGATGCAAAAAGCGGAATTAAAAATATAAATGTGGAAACCATAATTCCTAAAGCCAGGATTATTAATCCTGCTGCTCTTTTCTTTAGTGTTAGTCTTCCTGCTGAGTAGACTATAAAAAATGCAGCTATTCCTAAAAATGAAAATATTGCTATTTGCTTAAATGTTATAGCAAGCCCTATCATAAATCCCGCCAGTAGTATCCATCGTTTCCACTTCTGATTCTCTACCCCGATTATAATTATATATATCGCTAAACTTGAAAATAAAACCATAAACGTTTCAACTTGACTGGGGAATTGCCCGTCTAAAAATCCCCATATCATTGTAAATCCGAAGATTAACATGCTGAATATGCCCGCTAAATGACCGCTTAATTTTTTACCAATTAAATAAATAATCATCGAGGTTAATAAAACAGCTATTATCCCAAGTACACGGACAAAGATATAATTCACGCCGAAAAGAATATTGGAAATAGCAAACAATTCCATTATTCCTGGTGTTTTGTTTTCCATCGCCCCAATGTATGGAGGTATCCTGTTCCATGTCCAGATCCTTCCAATATAACTCCACATACCTTCATCGTTCGACATCGGATAATGAAGTGATGTTAGTAAAAGTAAAATCAGGATTGATAGAAGTATGAAAAGTGGGTTTGTTAATATGTCAAATAGAGATTGCCTATTATTTCTCTTCATGGTAAATCTCATCTGCATTTATTGACCAGATATTGTCTTTTGATTTTTCCCCTGAAATAATATTATTAACTGCCGTTATCGCAGTAAGCATGGAATGATCTTGATTGTTGTATTTATGCATTCCATTTCTTCCGACTAAAAATAAATTCTCAATTTTATCTGTAAAATCCTTAATAACATTAAACTGGGAATATGTACCGAAATAAGCAGGGTAGGTCTTTGGCATTCTGATTAAGGTTTTATCAATCACTTCATTTTTATCAATTATATCTATACTGTGTAATTCATCTATTGCAAATTGAATAAATTTCTCATCCGTCATTTCCCATAATTCATCCCCCTCATTACAGAAATATTCTAGCCCAATCCAAACCTTATTAAGATCAGATACCATATAAGGCGACCAGTTGTTAAATATTTGTAATCTGCCCACTTTTACATCCCGCTCTTGTATATAAATCCAATTATCAGGAACTAATCCATTTAACGTTAGGATGTCAGTTTCATTTTTAATTTTTAGCTTGTTTAATAGAAGCCCTACTGTTATAAAATCGCGGTATTGCAAACCATCACTTATCATTTTTACATTCTTAGGCACTTTATCTCCCATCGCCGTTATCAAATCTTTAACTGGCATGGAGGAAAAGAAATAATCTCCTCTTATAGCATGTTTCAGGTTAGTTGTTTTATCCGTATAACTTAAGCCGGTAACCTGTTTCTCTGAAATATTTAATTCATCTACTCTGGAGTTCTTAATAATTACTCCTCCCTTTTTTTCAACAATGCTGGCAACTGTCTCCCACATTTGACCGGGCCCTAACTTGGGATACATAAACTGCTCAATAAGACTGGTTTCTATATTCTTCTGCTCAATAGAATTTTCTTTTCTGTATATTGATTTTATGGCATGTAACAATGCCTTTGTTACAGATAATTGCTTTATCCTTTGTGCTCCCCAGTCAGCAGCTATTTCCTTGCATGGAACCCCCCACACTTTCTCGGTATAATCTTTGAAAAATGTCTTATATAACTCTTTCCCGAATCTGCTTATAAAAAAATCTTCAAGCGTATTTACGTTTTTTACAGGAAATATTTTTATCCATATGTAAGACCAGCCAATTCTTATAATTCTGAATATCCCCAGGTTGGATAATGTCTTTCCATTTAATGTGATCGGATAATCAAAAAACTTCCTTAGGAAGAAAATTCGGGAGAGTCTGCTTCTGATAAGCATTACACGATCTGTCTTTTCAGGATCAGGTCCGGTTGCTGAAAGCTTCACCTGTGTCTTTTTCCGATGATAAGTTATATCTTTAAGGATATCATCTTTAGAATCATTCCCCTGTATAGGCAGTATCTCCTGCCACCATTTCATTACTCTGTCTGATTTCGAAAAGAACCTGTGCCCTCCAATATCTATCCGGTTCCCATTGTGAACAACGGTCTTTGAAATTCCGCCAATATCATTTGTCATTTCAATTACTATTGGCTTTATATCCGTTCTGGTAACTAATTCATATGCAGCAGTCAACCCTGCGGGTCCGCTGCCGATAATTATTGCCGTTTTCTCTTGCATCTATTTCCTTATCTGAACAATACTAATTTTCTAATGAAAAAATTCCATAAATAAACAATTATTGTGGATATTAACTTCGAATATAAATAATATATTCTAATTTTTTCGGTAAAAAACCAAATAAAAAATTCATTAAACCCAAGGGCAATTATCCCTATTAAAGCAAAAATTATAAATTCCATTTGCTTCGATTTGTTCGAACGGTTCTCAAATACCCAAACTATGCTTAAATAATAATTTACCAGTAATCCTGCTAAAAAAGCTCCCGCTGCAGAAATTAAATAATACACATGAAGTTTTTCTGTAAGTAGATAAAGCGAACCGAAATCAAATAAAAATGCAATACCGCCTACAAATGTATATCTGAATAATTGGATAAATATATTATTCGTTTTTTTAATTAGTAATTGCTCGGCACGGTTTATCATTCTGGCTCCAAACCTTTAGTATTCTGGTATTGATAAGAATTCTTTTGATTGTGCTATAAAACATCTGAGAAATTAAGAAATTAAATATGTAATGGCAATTATTAGATAATGAATATTTCAATTATGACAATGATAATATAATGGCCATCAAAATTTGGTATTAATGTTAACCCCTTAATTATAAACTATAACCATAGAACGATGCATTAAAAAAATGCTAAAAGTAACTTATCTGCAATTTGGCAATATCACCTTTTTCAGCTATATTAATTACAAAATTGATGATATCTCAGGTCATAAATGTAATTCACAAAAAGTATACTTATGAAAACAGAATGCATATGAAATATTGTCATCAAATACCCCCTATTGTTCTATTCAAATTATTACCTGTCTCGGTAAATCTTTTTGGCAAAACACTCATTTTTATGCATACTATCAATTGGAAAGAATTTCTATGAAAATAGCATTTATAATATTAGCACATAAAAATCCGGAACAACTTGGAAGATTGATTGGAAGATTAAACAGCAAAGATTCTGCATTCTACCTCCATATAGATAAGAAAGCAAGAATGTCAGAATTTACAAATGAATTATCCAAACTAAATATCTCTGCTAATATAACCATGTTGCCTAGGGTTAACTCTTATTGGGGGGGGGCAGGAATTATAAGAGCCACACTCCATGGCTTGGAAAAAGTTCTTCTCGACAGTAAATGTAATCGGATTGTTTTGCTGTCGGGACAAGATTATCCCATAAAACCTCTCAAATATATATATGATTTCTTTGAAATTAACGAGGAGAAAAATTTCATACCATATTTTAAGCTGCCTGATGATATATGGCCCGATGGTTTAAACAGAATTAACAACTATTACTTTAGACTTTTGGGGAAAACATATATTTCTCCTCCGGTTAGCGACCCTATTCATGTACTAAGTAAGTTATTTTATAAAATAGCTCAAATTCGTTTTAGAAAACCAAGAGTATTTCCTGAAGGACTGCAGCCTTACGGGGGTTTTCAGTTTTGGAAGATCACTTCTATAGCTGCTAAGGAAATTATGGAGTTCATTTATAAACGTCCGGATTATTTGAAATTTCATAAATATACGCATTGTGTTGATGAATTATTCTTTCAAACTATTCTGCTTAATTCAAAAAATGAATTGCTTCAAAACTCATTTATTAATGATGATCTGACATATATTGATTGGAGACAAAATAAATCTAATCCGGAAATATTGGGAGTATCTGATTATGAGGAATTAAAAATGTCAAAAGACCTGTTTGCAAGAAAGTTTGATGTTCGTATCGATTCTGAAATATTAGATATGATTGATTTACAAATTTTGCAAGTAGAAAGCATGTTGTCATTGCCTTCGACTACCCTTAGTCAGAGATAGAGAAATCTACTATCCAAAATGTTCTTAATTAGGATTTTACTTATAAGGATTATTCGAATTTTTTCCCTCTTGCTTAAAATTTCTGTTTAAATGTTCAGACTTTAGAATTAATTTACTTAAACACTATGAATTAAATTTCAAAAGTAAATAATTTGAATAATAAAATATTGTGTATCGGCGAATTTCTTTGGGATTCCCTCCCCAAAGGTCTGTTTTTGGGTGGGGCGCCTTTTAATGTTGCCTGCCATTTGAATATGCTTGGTGAGGATTGTAAAATGATAAGTAGGGTAGGCCATGACCTCCTTGGTAACCAGGCAATTTTACGTTTAACTCAGAAAGGGTTGAGTCATGAATTTATTCAGATTGATGAAAAATACAGCACAGGTCTTGTCAATGCCCTTCTGGATGTAAATGGGAATGCTTCCTATAACATTTTGGAACCGGCCGCATGGGATTTTATTGAATTAAATGATAACATTACTTCCTATGCTTCAGGTGTTAAAGTAATGATTTTCGGAAGTCTGGCCCAGAGGAACCCTAAAAATAGGTTTACTATTAAGACTTTAAGAAAGAATGTCCCTTTGACTGTTTTTGATGTTAACTTAAGACCCCCATTTGATAATGTTGAAATAATCAGGGAATCTTTAATCGGTACAAATATCGTAAAAATGAATGATTCTGAACTATCTGTTATTTCTAAATGGTTCGGATTTCCTTCAGATTTAAAACAAGCTGCTAATGCTCTTTCATCTCTTTTCAATACTGAAACTGTTTGTATAACGCAGGGTGAAAAAGGAGCATTTTTATGGAATAAAAATTCATGGGCGGAACATCCTGGTTATAAAGTTAAAGTTCAAGATACAGTCGGCTCCGGAGATGCTTTCCTGGCCGCCCTGGTCGCTGGTATATTAGCAGGAAATGATAACTATAAAATTCTTGCGTTTGCAAATGCTGTAGGTGCTTATGTCGCTTCCTGTGATGGGGCCACTCCGGTTCTTCATCTTAATGAAATATATGAGTTACAAAATAGCCGTGATCAATTACAATGAAAATTTAATCAATTTAGCTAATTAACTGATCTCGTGTAAATTTCTTGATAAATCTCCGCTTTGCCTTTACTCCATTCGGCTTTATTAAATAATATTTGTTTTGTCCCTATTCCTCTTTTCTGATACGAATACAAATATTGGGATAGGTATAGATCACAAATGTTAGGGAACATTCTTTCTCATTATAAAGCTTTAAATCCGTAGTTCTTGAAACTAATGATTAATTTATATTTACCTTAACCAAACTGGGAGTGTATGAATATTATTATTCAGTCCATCCTCGGATGCCAGAGAAAATAATAGTAAAATAAGCTGCCGGATATGAAATTCAATCCTGTTAATGTATATTTGATAAAATAAAAAACACTATTAGTAATTTTGTTTCAGTACTTCCTAATAGTGTCTAAACATGAAATATTAGTACCATTAGGTGAATCGCACCTGCAAACCATATTCAGATAACGGCACTAATTATTATACTTAAAATATTTTTCCCATTTGAGGTTGTTTTGAAAATGAAATCTGCTTTTGCCTGTATTATAATTATTATTTTATCTGCGGCTTCTTTTTCCCCCGCTGCAAAAGGGAAAGACACTTTGACCATCGCTTTCTGGAATGTCGAAAATTTTTTTGATACTCTGAATACTAATGGGAAAAATGATGAAGAGTTTTCACCTGCTTCAAATAAACATTGGAATAGCGACCGCTATCAAACCAAGGTACTCCACTTAGCCCAGGTTATTGGAGATATGAATAATAAACAGGGGCCGGATATTTTAGGAATGGCCGAAACTGAAACAAAAGAAGTTGTAATCGACTTAGTAAACAGTACTATAAAAAATCTGAAATACGATGTTGTAAGAATTCAATCACCGGACGAAAGGCATATAAGCACAGCGCTGATTTTTAAGTCAGATAAATTTAAAATCCTTGACGTAATCGGCGATACTGTTCACCTTTTAAATAATCATCCTACTCGCCTTATCCTGCATGTTTCTTTGCTCTCTTTAAATAACGATACTGTGCATATTTTTGTAAATCACTGGCCTTCTCGCCTTGGCGGTGAAGAAGCCTCTGAGATAAATAGGGCCGCTGCTGCAAAAACACTTCGCTCCTCTGTCGATATCCTTCTGAAAAAAAATCCTGAGGCAAATATTGTAATTATGGGAGACTTTAATGATGAACCGAATAACAATTCAATTATACGTGATTTAAAAGCGGAAGAGTATATCTGCGACTCAGCAGATTATTCATATTCTCTGCACAATCTGTCTTGGGAGAAAAAACGTAATGGTGAAGGTACTCTGAAATATAATAATCAGTGGAACCTCCTTGATCAAATTATAGTTTCATCTGCTGATGTACAATCAAGACACACCTCATTTAATTATTTATGCGGTAGCTTTACAATTTTTAAACAGGCATATATGATTGAAACCACTGAAAGATATGCTGGCAGTCCTTTACCTACATACGGTGGAAATAAATATCTTGCTGGCTATAGCGATCATTTCCCCGTACTTGCAAAATTTGTAAGCTTAAAGGAAAAATGAATTTAAAATTGCATATTTATCAAAATATTTTATTAAATTGTAAAAAATATTGATCGCTTGCTTACATACCCTTTACTGACACAAACCCGGTAGTGATCACAATTAACGAATAACTTTAAGGAGTTCTGATTATGTGGATTATTCCTATAATTATTGTTATTGCTGTAATAATATTCTTCTTATATGAATATAGTATAAAAAGACCCGATCAGATAGTTTTATTTGAATCTGTGGGCAAAATATTAATCCGTAAAAGTCGGTTCTATCCAAAACACTTTAGTCTTGCTCTGCCGGGTACCGCATATACAAAACTATTAACTATGGAGTCTGTTGCAAAAGGAAACCTTGATATTAAAATTAAATTATCAGTTACTGTGGCAGCTTCATTTGATAATATTTCTGCACTTATCCGGACAGGAGGATGGAATAGTGAGGCAGTGTCAAATTCCGCTAAGGAACTCGAAGTGATCATCAATAGCCAGGTAAAGCAATATACAGAGAAATATGAGATTGAGGAATTATCTTCAGAAAAAATATTTAACTACTTGAATGAAAAGATTAAAATAAGTAGGGAAAAACTTGGCCTTGAAATTATATCTCTTACTATACAATCATTCGAAGCACTCGATCCGGCTATCTCAAATGCCCTTAAACAGCAGGAATCGGCCAGAATAATGGAGCAGACAGAATCCTTAAATCAAAATGCAAGAATAACTACTGCTCGGGCAAAACTTAAAGCTGATGAAGAAATTGCTGTGATGGAAAATGTCCTTGAGTTAAAAAAGTATGAACTTAAAAAAACTGAACTTGAAAAAGAATCATTCCTTGCTCAGAAAAGAATGGAAGAAGATCTTACAAGAAAAAAGATGCATCTTGAATTTGATAAGAGCGAGCTGGAACTTCTGAAAAATAACCCTGAACTTCTGATGCTTACTCCACAGGCAGCACGATTAGCTGAGGCCAGTCAATCCTTAAAAAATGCTCGGACTGTCGTTTCCCTTTCTCCTAATGATATGTCACTGGGTTCTGATCTTATTGGAATGTTTCAGAAATTCCTGGCAGGTGCAGTTAATGGGGGAAATAAGAAAAATGAAGATAAAGGCTCTGAATAAAGGCAGCTGATAATTATGAATATGTCTGACCCGCTTGATTATTTTAAACTAAAAAATGTGAAAGCTGCCAGAGTATCGGAAATCAGTGAGGTTACCGAATCTTCAGGTATACCCCCGGAAGATAGAGTGAATTTCCATATCGGCAACCCTATTCAGGATATTGAGCTATCCTCGGCGTACCTGCGTTTGGCACTTAGAGTCGATATAAAGAAAAAGGAATTAACCGAAAATGATATTCCTGCTCTCATTGAAGAGGCCGGTTGGAAACAACAGGATATAACAAAACTTGAATTTCTTAGATCCCTGATTAAAATAAGTGCTCCTTATATGCCACGTGGCGGGTTTAATAAAAAGAATCCGAATTTCCTGATTAATTATTTTAACGATTGGCTTCTAAAGAATCAACAGGAACCACTTTCATACGACCTTGGTGAAACATCCGGAAGACGAGAGATAATTCTTGCGTCAGGAGGGATCCCCGAAACACTAAGAATTCTTTTCCATTCTTTATCAGAATATTTTGTTTCCCTTCCTGCTGAAATTCTGCTATATAAATTTGAGTTGCCAGATCATCTGAAAGAATTCAGGGATCTTCAATATGATATTCTTCCTTCAGGAGAATCTGAATTAATCGAATATCTCGTGAAAAAATCTTCACTGATTCATCACCAGCCTCTGTTTTTAGTTCTGGGCTCTTTGTTGAGTGAAGAAACCAGAAGAAGCCTCCGTCTGCTTAGTCTTGAATTGCCTCTGTTTTTCATTGAAGTAAACGATGCTCCTAATAACCTGTCAATTGCACGCGAAGCAAAAATGATGAACAGGGTATTGAGATTCCTTACCCCGGGGATTTTCTCCCCCTCATTGAAATCTATGTCTACTATTTTCATTGCTGGAAATTCCAATTTCATAAAGATAATTGAAACAATTCAGTTTCAATTGAAAGGAACACCTTCCTCATCTGAGGTGGAACTTCTTTCCTTTATCCTTAAAGAAAACCTGTGCCGGGAAAATGATGCAGTCAGGGAAATAACCATTAAATCAGCTCCGGAAAAAAACTATCCGGAACTACCGGGACTCAGTTCCGTGCAAACATATGCTCTGAAATTGGAAGAGAAACTTGATGGCATGATAGAACGTAGAAGTACTAAATTTAATGCCATTCTCTCTAATATCTATGAACATGAGAAGGCCCTTTCTGCTGGTTTAGATATGCTTTCTAATAAATATTCATATGATCCGTTTTATAACATTAGTGCTGATATATTGCTTGATAACTTTATCAATAATATAAATAATAATGATTGGATCAAACGCTTATCTGAAAGTTTCCTTTATTCCTTTCTTAATCATCATCCCGAATATAAGATCAAGAATTGTTTCCTGGTTAGCGGATCTTCAAGGACAGGACTTGGGCTTCTGGGTTTCCATTGCGGTATTAAGGAAGTTATTATTCCTGATTTAAGTTGGACCTATGAACATTGTTTCCCGAAAGTTTCTGCCATCGCCCTCACAGATGACCTTGAAATAGATATAGAAGGTATTAAGAATGCAGTTCAGGAAAGGATTCTTAATGATTCCGATTGGAAAAATTATGGCGCAGTTGTTCTGAATAACCCTCATAATGCTACGGGAAGGGAATTTAATAGCAATAACCTTAAATCTTTAATTAAATGGCTGCTGGAAAGGAATGTAATTATTGTTGACGATCTCTCCTACCAGAATGTTGTCCCGGGCGAAAGTTTGAAGATTATTAAAACTTGTAGGCAGTTGGCTGATGAGCTTTACTCAGGCGGGTATTTGAGCAGAGAGCAATCAGATTGTTTGATTACAATTCATTCTCTTTCCAAAACTGATTCCTTCGCCGGCGCTCGTCTTTCCGTTATTGATATAAGAATTGAGGTAATACTTTCAAGGTTTAAAAAGATAAATTCTACAATATCACATAATGTGGCGGCTGTCTTTCTTGCATATCTTTTTTATAGGAATAGTAACGAAAATGTAAATGCATATTGGCTTCTCCGCAATAAAATTTTTGCAGAAAGAATGAAATCCCTGGAAGATGCTGTAAATATCCTGCCTAGACAACGTAACAGTTTCGGGATTGAAATTAAGTCCCCGTCCGGAAGCATGTACCCCAGGATGGTAATAAACAATCTGCCGGCTGGGCTTTCTCTTGATTGGCTTGCTTCAGGATTGGCTCTTCAGGGAATTGGTCTTGTCCCTTTATCAACTTTTGCGAGAACAGAAAAAGGATTTGATACTGCCAGGAAAACTTTTAGATTAACTCTGGGTGGAACCGATAACGCACCAAGTTTGGTAATGAAAACAAGGAGAGTACTTATCGACCTTAATAGGTTGATTGCCGAGGAAGCAGCTAATTATAATAGGAAACAGTTTAAGGTTAATTCGCTAAGTATTAAAAATTTATTATATCTTCAATCCTTTAATGAAAAATGGGCTTTTATTGAAAAAACTATAATCTCAGATTGTAAATCCAATGGGTTGAATATTCCGGGCATATTCTCCTCTCGGCCGTTAAAAAAAGATTATGAACAAATTCTTTTTGAAGAGTTTGTTCCTGTGAGACTTCAATCTTTCAAATGCCGGGCACAGGATAATTTTTCGGTTACAAATGACTTGATTGCTTTTATTGCTGCAGGAAATGAGAACAGCCTGTCAGATTTGATTGAAAATGAATTCCGGAAAGACTTACTAATTAGAAGAGAGAAAGCTTTCAGAAGTAGGCTTTACGATAGGACTGTTCACCCTACGCAAATGTACTCTTTAAAAGTCGAACTCCTTTTTAATGATCTGTTTAATTATATAATTAGAAACAGGGATATTCCATTACCCCTGCTCGGCAAAATATCAGATGAGCTAATAAAGGAATTTTTAGGACTGAATGTCGCTATTATTTCATCTGATGAACCTTCGGAATTGCTTCTCGATCTCAATACTTTAACTACCGCTGAAACCTATACTCTGATTCATTCAGAATTTAATTCAGAGTCATTGCTTTCTTTCTGGGGGGACTGGGATGGAAGTAATCGTCCTTCAGGACAGGGGCACAGTCTGGTCGCATCTGTTCTTATTGAAAATGTTGATAAAATGGCACGGCTGCTCCGCCTTCTCCTCGAATCAGATAGATCCATCAGTATTGATTCTGGACTTCTTAAAGAGATTAATGAATTACCCTTATCCAGAATAAAGTTTACTAATCTGCTTAATCAGATCACAATGCTTACTCACCAGCTGGAGAAAAGATATAAAGGAACTCTTCCCTTTAATATTAAACCCGGTACTATAAGACGTCTTGGGATGAATCTTAAAATTGCTCAGGATCCCCTCACTTCTTTATGGCATCACAACGACCGGCTTGAAAGAAAGATGTTCGAACTTCGTGCACAGCGGAAAATAGCTATCGAATATTTCTTTTCACTCAATAAAAAATTACGTAAGACATTATATTCGTTCCTTCCATATATTCAGAAAAACCGGAATAATAAAGATCTCATTATTGATGCTTGCCTTTATCGCGACCTTCTCAAGCGGTTTATTATTACTCCGCGCATTCACCAGAAGATGATAACTGCTCAGGATCAGTTTGCAATTGATACAACTGTCCATAATATAAATGAAATTAACGAGATAGCTGGTAAATATGGAAATCCTGGTATGGTTCTGGCTTTGCAGGTTAGTATGTTTACAAAACCTGAAGCTATTATATCACTCGATAGGAAAATGAGAATTTCACGCGAAGAAATAATACGCAATAATTCTGAACTCGAAATTCCTTCTGTCTGCCTGGTACCCTTGCTTGAGGATATTGATTCAGTTAAAAATCTTACCGGATACCTGAATAAAATATGGGAATATTCCCTGCAAAGTAGAAGACTTAATCAGGATACCGGCAATAGATTCTCCGAAATTATATGCGAAGTGTTTATAGCCGGTTCAGATCTTAGCCAGCAGGTCGGGCAGGCACCTGGAATGAATTCATTTAAGAATGCTAAATTTAATCTGGCTGTTTGGCTCTCCGAAAAAGATTTGATTGGAAAAGTTAGAATGAAAATGGGGAGCGGCGAGCCTATGCAAAGACAAGGTGGTTATTATTCTACCGTTGTAGGTAAACCTGCATTTATCAGATCTCCCGATACATTTAAAAGATTTTCTGCTTTTCTGAAAGAATCCACTAAGAAAAGCACTGAATATGCCGCAACTCCTCTGCTTGGTATATTTGCCGGCGGAGATTTACGGACATTCCAAAGTAGCCTCTCTGAAAAATTAAGATATCTGCCTGTTGAAGAACTATCTCAGCTTTTATACCATATAAGAGAGTCCCAGAAATTTTATGAAAATGAAATAATCAGGGCCGGAGAACCTATAGTTGAAACACGTCTTCAGTTTAAAACCCGTGCTGTAAAAGAACTGGAAAGATTAACAATTGGTAGGAAAGATCATCTTTATAATGATTTTCTTGAACTTCTTACTGATAATTTCCGGCAGATATTATATGGCAGCGACGATGATGTTGTCGGCATTCATCTTATATCATATTTTATAGCAAGAACAACTCCGCCTCTTAGGGATAGACCAACTATCCGTCCCGCTAATAATGTATCAGGTAATACCGGGCAGAGAATACTTGGCAAAATTGCAGAAACAATCCCGTTCTCCCGTTATGGTAGCATGCTAAGAGCTATTGCGCATAACCAGGCCCAAACAACAGTGCTGGGGATTAACCAGTTAACTACTGGACTTTTCCGGGCATTTGATGGATTTATGCAAAAACGGTTTGCTGAAGGTGAAGCACTCGTTCTCATTGAGGACAGGATTCTTCCTAATCTGCCTGTTTATGAAATCCTCCATTCCCTCAGAATGTATCATGACGTAGACCTGGTATATCTGAATAAACTTGAAAAAGCATTTCCCGCTGGTAATTCTGCATTTGTTGCCTTAAGAGAGGATATCGATTCATTAAATAAATACCTTATTTTGTTCCAGAGAGAACTGCTAAGAAGACATGGCGTGGATGTTAATGATTTTTTCGAAGCTGGCAGATTTATTCCTAATCTCCTTCCTGCCATTAGACCTGATCTGGCCGTTATGCTGCAGCAGGATTTCTTTAATACTGATCATAAGAAATTCTTCTCATCGTTTTCTGGTAATTATAGCAGTGATTGGGCTGAAAAGGTAAAAATAATATTAAAACAGCCTGAGACAATAGAATACTGGCGTTCAAAAATATGGGATCTTCTCCTTGACCGGGTTTTCAGTCGTGTCGGGAGTTTCGTCGAGTTGGCTATAGCCCTCAATTCTCTTTCTTTAAACAATAATGGCAGAGAGTTTAGTTTTTCTCCACGAAAATTTAAAATACCGAATGATCTTACAAAATATTTCGGAATGTCCGACGACGATAATATGCACCAATTCCTCGCTGCTGCATTTGAATATTTGTCTGCCGCTTCGTATGGAATGGTCGAAGTCCCAACTAATATTATAAGGGCTATTAATGAAGTTGAAAAAATAATAAAGATAGAAGAACAGGCCCTTTCTACCAGGGAACAGGATCTTCTCAGATTCTATCTTCTCCAGATTGCTCGGCTTACAGGCGAAAATGGATAAATTCAGTAAATGTATGTCTATTGGCTAAAGTTCTTACCTCTTATAGTTAGATTCCGAATACAATATCTAAACATGTATTCCATAACCGATAGTAAAATATAATGCTCCCGTATTATTTGAACCGCTTGAATTGTCGGATTGTATTGGTATAAAACCATATACACCTCGTAACTTAAAGTCCAGTACACCATATCCAATATTTAGATTTATTCCTATTCCTAAAGCTATTCCCACATTCAAAGTTTTCACGCTGGAAGTAATACCCGTTTCACTGTTAAAATTCTGTGAAGGGACTGGATATCCGTCGACTGATAAAGGCATTGTGCCTGCTTGGTCAAGATAAAGATTACTGTTTCCGCTTGTCACTGTCTTTGCATTTAGTAGAATCCCTAAATAGGGCCCTGCATCAATGTATTCACTTATGCTGGTATTTTGGCCGTTGATTGTGTATCCTACCAATAAAGGAATTTCAAGATAGTTGATTATGGTTTCATTATTAAAATTTGCATATAAATCTGTATTTGGAGGAAGTGGCATATCGGCAAAATTATCAGATGAAATTGCTTGCATGCCGTTTCGCTTGCCTCCCTGGCCTGAGAATAAAACCTCTGCCTTCAGGGTCCAGCTGGAATTGATTCCATAATTTATATAAGCACCAAAATTAGGAGCTAATCTTGATGTATATCCTGTACTCTGGGGTGTGCTGCCCCCGCTTAATTCGGGAACACTTATTCCTCCTTTAAGACCGATTATTACTGGTTGAGAATATACCATACCCTGCATTAAAAATAATATAATCATTAATATAAGCACAATTACAAATGTTTCTTTACTGGCTTTCATATTAACTCCTTAATATATTTAAAAATAATTTTTAATAAATTATCATTTGTTTGATTTATTTTTTCTTACTAAGTATTAACCAAACAGAATACCTAATTCTGATAAAATAGTTATATTTTAAATAATTCAAAATGTCGATGGTCTCTCTGTTAATACTTTTGCTTAAATATATTTATTTTTTTGAAAATATATAAGGAAATGCTATGGCTGCCCGTTCTAAAGAAGAACATGAATATTCCATTAAATATATTTTTCCCAAACTAGGCTTAATTCGAACGACTGAAGAAGTATTGAAAGCATTCTAAGTTACAAAATTAAATAGATGAGCTGATTATGAAAGAAATAATTATTAAAATGTTTAGTCAGAATAGTAAGTTTATTAAAAACCTATTAAGTAACCTTCATAATGAAGATATGCTTCTGAGTACGGGGGATTCTAATACAATTGCATGGATATTTGGCCATATTTTATATTCCAGGCAGCAGATAAAAAAAGTACTGAACAATTTAACTGAAATACCTGAAGCGGAAAATATATTCAAAAGAGGAGTAGCGAAAAATAAATTGGTGCAATTGGATTTGGAAACATCAATGAATAAATTTCTGGAAAGAGGAGAAGAAATTATAAATGAAATTGAAAAAATTAGCGATGACGGTTTAAAAAGAAAAATATCCGGTAAACTCCCGTTCGGTGGAGATGACATTGAAAGTTTTCTGTCTGCCTTAGTATGGCATGAAACCTTTCACTTAGGACAGATCGATTTGATAATAGCGGCTGGTGGCAAAGGAGGAATAAAATAATACTGTAATTAAAGATAAAAATTTCTTCATTGTGTAAATATTATCTGCAAAGAATTGACTTCATTTCCGTAACTTTAATAATAAATATTAATCTATTTAATATCTGTAATCATTTTATTATATAACATAATTCAGGAATATAGGAAGTGAAGAAACTTTTTACCACAACGGCAGTATCCATAGTGTTCATCTTTTTATTTGCGGGATGGGGAAGTACCGGGCATAGTATAATAAATAGCAACATTACGGCATGTTTCCCGTCATCAATGAACTTTCCATCAAATTGGAGTGCTACTCTCACTGCACACGCATCAGATGCTGATAACAGGAAGAACTCTGATCCAACCGAAAGCCCAAAGCATTTTATAGATATCGAAAATTATCCCGGATTTATGACCAATGGATACATTAGTCAGAGTTATGATTCAACTCTAACATCGCTCGGATTGACTTTTATATCTGAACAAGGAAACCTTCCGTGGGCCATACAATGGACGGAAGATTCACTTGTAGTTGCTTTCAAGCAGGCAAATTGGACAAAAGCAATGCTGTTATCAGCAGATCTTGGGCATTATGTGGGAGATGGTCATCAGCCGCTGCATTGTACTTCTAATTATGATGGAAAAGCTACCAACCAGAGAGGTGTCCATTCCAGATATGAATCTGATTTAGTAGGTGGATTTCAGGGTTACATAGTTTATACAAATGATTCCGCTTCATATGTCTCTAATATTAGTAATTATGTATTTGATTTCATTTATCTTAGTCATAAATATGTCGACTCCACTCTTTATGGTGATAGTGTGGCCCATGCTCTTGATCCAACATATTCAGGGACTTATATTTATAAATATTGGGAATTATGCGGCAACCAAATAATACTTTTAATGAAGGATGCTTCAAAATCAGTTGCAGATCTAATATATACTGCATGGGTCGATGCCGGCAGTCCTGATCCGAACGCTGTTTCAGCAGTTAATTCTAAACAATTATCCTCATCTTCTTTTACTTTGTCTCAGAACTATCCTAATCCCTTTAATCCCGCTACCTCAATTAATTATAGCATTGCCCGGAAAGGTAATGTAACTCTTAAAGTTTTTGATTTAATGGGTAGGGAGGTGGCTGTACTGGTAAATGGTGAAAAAGAATCTGGTAATTATCAGGCAAATTTTGATGCATCAAAACTATCAAGCGGAATTTATTTTTATGAACTTCGTACTGATGGTTTTGTACAATCAAAGAAAATGCTTCTAATGAAATAGTATTTTAGTAAGTATTGATATAACCTCTGGTTTGTACCAGGGGTTTTTTATTTTATACCAAGCTAGGTGCCAATAATAATAAAACCAGGGAATTCTTCTTACTCCTGAAAATAAAATTCATTCTGTAGTAATAGCCAATCATATAATCATTAAAAATATTTAAAGCCGGGAATTTATACCACGCTTGAATTACTATTTAAAGTCAGTAATGTCTGTTGCAACTGTACTGGTCCACCCCTGCTTATTCTTAATGGTTGAAGTCCCGGCTACCGCAGCATATAATATAACATTACTGAATTTTTTCCAATCTGAATTTCGAAGAGTAGCCAGGGAACAAATACCGGTATACTTTTCGGATTTCATTTTATCTTTGCCCTCGCCATCATATTTTATTTCTGACTGTATCCCATTTGTAAAAGTTAAACCGCAGTCTCTTCTGATTGGATTGAAAAATATAAAAATAAGGGTTAACTTGAAAGGAGGTTTTATTAGCCCCGCCATATCAAATGAGTACTCCATTTTACTATTGTCCAGTTTCAGTATTTTAAATATTAGCGCCCTTCCTTTGGGAGTAATAATATTTTCTGTAGTTGGTAGGTTATCTCTAAGAAGCTTGTAATTGGCTGCAATTAGTTTGTTATAGCCTCTTTTCCCTGGCATATTGCATTTATTCCAGACTTCTTTTAAGTCGGAATATTTTACTATTGTTCTGGCTAACTGAACAGCTGTATAAAATCGTTGTTTTGTCCCCACGTTTCTTATTTTTTTCTTTACTTTGTATTTTTTCGGTCTTAGTGAGATAAAATGCTCTGGACCAAAAAACCTTCCGACTATATTTCCCGCCTTCCCTTTTAACCTTCCAAGTACTGGCTTTTCAAGACGTGCCATAATGGTACCTTTTTTTACCTGAATTATTTTATTAAAAATACGATTTCAAAACGTTTTCAAAACGTTTTCAAAACGCTTTCAAAACGCTTTCAGAGAGAGTTCATCTGTATCACTTCTTTCTTGCATTGTTAAATTCTGGTTTACATTTTATAATTAAAACCGAATTGGAAACTGCTGAATGTACTGAAGGAACTAAATAAACTATAATATTGAGCATTCAGGTACGTATTTAATTTAAATTCAAACAATATATCCCATTTCTTGGTTATTGGATGTATGAATCCTATGCCTGGACTGAAATTGAACAAGTTTAAATGGACATTACCCGCCCTGGTAATCAATAGTGCGGTTGTACCGTCAGGATTATTTATCCGCTGCATATCATAACTATCATACACCAGGTACGAATACCCTATTCCTGCTTCAACAAATAACTTGAATTGATCCGGTTCGATAATTAAATATCTGCCGCCGGCTGTAATTCTTAAAAGTGTATGATCTGTTTCGGAATAACCGGTTCTTAAAGAATAATCGTCATCTAAATAACTAAAATTCCGCTTATCCCATGCAGTATAATCCACACTGATAAAATAATTAAACCGGCTATTGATGTTATAGTTAAACTGCAGAGCCCCGGATAAACCGGAGTTAGAACTTATTGGATGAGCTATTCCACCTGAAAATTGAATTGACGACTTTCCCTGGGGGAAAATTAAGGATGATAAGAATAGAATAAATACAACTACACGATGTGACTTTTTCATATCTGTAACCTATCCATTTATTTATAATGAAGTATGAAACAGTCTCTATTTTATCATTAGCAATACCTGTTTAATGAATAAACCGGATCAATATTAATAAATACAAATTTAAATTTCAACAGCTTAATATTATCCCCCCCATAATATTTAAATAATCGTTTTGCCCTATTGCTATGTTTTACTATTATTATTTAACAGTTCCGACTAACTTCGATTTCTTGAAAATATCTTCCGCATTAGTAATACCAGATCCCGGTTTGTTGTGTACTTAAATCTTGCTATTAATTACTATGGCTTCAATTCACCTCAACAGCATCCGGCATTATTTAATAAGTAACATTTTTTTTGTTTCAGTGTAGTTATAATTGCCATCTCTGGAACTTGCCTTAATAGAATAGAAATATACTCCGCTTGTTAAACCATTGCCATTAAAGTATACTTCCTGGTTTCCGCTTTGCTTAAATCCTGATACAATTTTTTGGATCATTTGACCGAGTGAGTTATATATTTCAATTCGGACATGGCTGTCGTATGGAAGTGAATATTTAATTTTAGTTAAAGGATTAAATGGATTAGGGTAGTTCTGGAATAGATTGTAGCCCTGTGCTAAGTTAGTAAATTTTTCGGTAAAGCTTGTTAATTCTGAAAGAGGTCTGATCCAGACTCCTGCTCCATTTGTCCCCGCTATAATATAAGTGCCATTAACCTCAAGGGTATTTATAGAAAAAGAGGCTAAACCGGTATTTACCTGTATCCAGTTTGTTCCATTATTTGTTGAGAGAAATACCCCGGCACTATCGGTGCCTGCAAAAATATTACTCCCCGATAATATTAAAGAATGAATATTATTGGCAGTCAAACCATTATTTCTCCGGCTCCAGTTTATTCCGTTGTTTGATGTATTGAATATTCCCCCATTGGTACCTGCAAAAATATTATTTCCGCTCTCAACAAGTGAATAGATCAGGGTGCTGTCAAGCCCATTATTTTCTTGCACCCAGTTTGAACCGTTATTTGTTGATACATATACTCCTCCATTTGTACCTGCAAAAACATATTTCCCATTTACTGTAAGAGAATAAACTGTTGTACTGTCCAAACCGTTGTTTACTTTTATCCAGCTGCCTCCATTATTAGTCGAAAGAAAAACACCGCCTGAGTCTTCATAATCAGGTTCGGTACCGGCAAAGATATTATTACCGTTTATCGCAATAGAATTTAAGATTATATTATTTAAACCTGCCTGTGCCCAGCTTGTTCCATAGTCTGTTGACAGATAAATACCATGGCCCAATGTACCGGCCAAAATATTCCCATTACTGAAAGTTAGTGCTTGAACAGAAAGATATTCAGGCAGCCCGTTTTTTAATTGTATCCAGTCTGTGCCGTTATCTGAAGAAAGAGCTGCTCCGCCGCCAATGCCCTGGCATGGATAATTTCCGGCAAAGATATAATTCCCATAAGTTGTAAGAGTATTTACAAATGTGCCATTCAGGCCGTTATTTACTTCTGTCCAATTTGTTCCGTTGTTTGTTGAAAGAAATACGCCGCTATTCCAGGCACCAATAAATATTTTATCTTTGATCTCTGCAAAAGAATAGATGTAATTACTCGTAATACCTGAATTTATTTGTGTCCAGTTTGCCCCGTTGTTAGTAGAAAGATATACTCCGCCGGGAGCTGTGCCGGCATATAGATTAGTTTCGCTGGCCAGTAGTGAATAAACACTTGTATTGATAGGGCCTGATTGCGTCCAGCTTACCCCGTTATCACTTGACAGAAAAATACTTCCATTAAAAAAATTACCGGTGCCTGCAAATATATAATTTCCGCTGAATGTAATAGTGTTTACATACTCATTATTTAGTCCTAAAAAAGTCCAGTTTGTTCCGTTGTCAGTTGATATAAAAACTCCGTCTCCATATGTTCCTGCAAAAATATTAAGTCCGTTAACTGATAATGCATATACATGAGTATTAGTCAATCCTTTATTTAATTGTGTCCAGTTTATACCGTTATCAGTTGAAAGGAATACACCGGAATCCCTCGAGCCGGCAAAAATATTAGTCCCCAGAACGGCTAGGGAATAAATGGAAATGTTAGATAAACCTGATATTGCCCAGTTTAATCCATTGTTTGTTGATAGGTATACTCCTCCTAATTCTGCACCTGCGTAAATATTTGTACCGCTGATCGCAAGAGCTTTTATAAAAGGTAATTCAGGGAGACCATTATTTAACTGACTCCAGTTATTTCCGTAATTTGTTGATAGAAATACTCCCCCCCCTTCTGTCCCTGCAAAAATATTGGTTCCGTTTGTGGCTAAACAGTTTACGGAGATACCATTAATTCTATTGGTTTGTACCCATTGCGCATATATAACACTATTGCAAATAATGCAGAACTGTAACAAAATATAAATTATTACAAATTTCATATTGCATTCAATATGACCCGGTTACTGGTCAATTAAAATCATCCAATGTGGCAGTCGATGGTAAACCTAAGAATAATAAGTTAAAGTTTCAACAAATTACGCCACATTCAAATATTTCCGGACAAACCGGATTGCCATCGAACCTGCTGATGAAATTCCGGTTAATGCTCCCAAAAGTATATCGCCCAAAACAAAAATTCCTGGTACACTTGTATTATTATCATCCTCTATGTTTCGTCTCCGGCTTTATGCAATTGTGTCCAATCCCAATTTTTTTATATTCTGAATAATTAAAAATCCATTGCAGATGTTCAGCTGGCAGATCGCTAAGCGCAACAACATTTCTTATTTGGCTTGTGACTAATTTTAAATAATCATAATTTTAAGTTGAAAAAGCATTATTTATTTCTCACCTGCTTTAATAATAATTAGCAATATAATTTTTCATTATAATAGATTAAATAATATTTTATGAGCAGACTTGGATTACATTTACTTTTTTTCTTCTTTTGTTTTATTTCAATACAAGCCCAATCCATATACACTTGGTCAGGTGCAGATGGTGGGTCATGGGCTGTTGCAACTAACTGGACTCCCTCACGCACTTCTCCGGCAACTAATGATATTCTTCAATTTAGCGGTAATACCTCTAAAACAATTACAAATGTAACAACTCAGACAATTGGGCAGTTATTGATAAGTGGAACTTCAACAATTATTACCTTTCAGTCTGCCGGTACAGTTACATTAACTATAGGTGGCGGAACAGGCACTGATTTATCGGTTTCTTCGGGTTGTCAGTTTAACCTTTCTGCTGGTTCAACCTCTAACATTATTACAATAAACCTTCTTGCTTCAGTTACAGGTATTATTGCCGGATCTATGACGTTTTCCGGTGCTGCTCATAAACTTATCGCGGCTGATGCGAGTGGAATTATATTTCAGAGCGGTGCAGTATTCACTGCTGCTGCTGGATTTACTGGCAATGCTTTTGGTGGAGGTACTACTAATTCTGTCCTGTTCTCAGGTGGATCCCAATATAACTCGGGAGCGGGAAGTGATCCTTTTTCAACAACTTCCGGTGTTTGCCAGTTTCAAACTGGAAGTCTATATAAACATACTCAATCTGATAATATTTCATCATTTTCAGGAAGAACATATGCAAATGTTGAATTTGATTTAGCAGGAGCAACATGGACTGTAACGGGCACAAGTGCTACTGTTATGAACAATTTAACTATTACCCATGGGATACTGAATTTTAATATGTCAGCAAACCCCGGACATTCAATTAAAGGGAATATCTCTGTTGCCTCAGGACAAACTCTTAATTTTAATCCTTCTGCTTCCGGCACTATTAATTTAAATGGTACAAGTTCTCAAACAATAAGTGGAACAGGAACCATTACTTTTGCTCCCCTTTCTACATTTGTAATAAATAATCCGGCTGGGGTTATACTCAATCGCGATCTTAACGAAGGAGGTAATCTTACTTTATCAACAGGAACATTCACTATTGGGTCCAATACTCTCTCTCTTAGTAACCCGATTAGTGGGACTACGTCAAATCTAGCTGCAGGTATTAATTCATCAATCACAATTGCAGGAACCGTATCAGGAATTAATATTCCTTCAACAGTCACCCAGTTGAATAACCTTACTTTGAATAATATAAACGGTACTACTTTGCAGGGTCCTCTAAAAATTAATGGTGTGCTTAATTTAACCAGTGGACTTATAACAACAACCAGCTCTAAATTATTAACCCTCGGAGCTGCCGCAAATATTAGCGGCGGAAACTCTTCTAGTTTTATTAATGGCCCTGTTGGAGTAACAGCAATTAATGGTACAATGATGGCCCCGGTTGGTAAAGGCTCAGCATACCGTCCCTTGTTCTCAACATTATCTATTACATCAGGCTCCGGTGTATTTATTATGGAGCAGATTGAACAAAAACCGACAGGGAGTATTCTCCCAAGTAATGTAAAGGTAATTTCTGCTTTAAGATATTTTCATCTGGCAATATCGGGTGATGTCAAAGGTAATGCAAATATTACTCTAACCTGGGGTGCCGATGATGGGGTAATTAATCCGTCCAGAATGACGGTTGTTGCCGGGACTAACGGAAGTTTATGGTATGTTGAAAACAATAGTGGTGGTTATACCGGGAATTCTTCAGCTGGCACGATTTCTACTGATGTGCAGTCCACTACTTCCTTTAGCAACATTGATCTTACTCTGGGTTCTTATGACAACAACACCTTGCCCGTAAATCTTGTCTCCTTTACCGCCGTTCCATTCAATGGAACTATAAAACTTGTTTGGAAAACTTCTGTTGAAACCGGTAATTATGGATTTGATATTGAACGCTCAATCGATAGATTTATCTGGACTAGTCTTGCTTTTATACCGGGGCAGGGAACAAGCAATATTTCCAAAGAATATTATTATTCAGATAATTCATTATACAAATCAGCTAAATATTATTATCGTCTGAAACAGATTGATAATAACGGCGGCTATAAATATTCTAATCTAATTGAGTCTGAATTCAAACTGCCTTTTGATTTTTTATTACAACAGAACTATCCCAATCCTTTCAATCCAGCAACAAAAATTAATTATGAAGTACCTTTTGATGCAAGAGTTACAATTGAAGTATTTAGTATAACAGGTCAGAAAGTAGCTGATTTAATAAACCAGGACAAGTCAGCAGGCTATTATTCAGTTGATTTTAGTTCAACAGATAAATTAGCTTCCGGTGTTTATATCTATCGCATGACGGCAAGGAATATAGCTACCGGAAATAATTTCTCTGCGATTAAGAAAATGATTCTCCTTAAATAAATCCATTAAAAGATTTATCGTATTTACTTGTGATGAGTTTGACCTCTTAAGTTATTATCTTTTTAATATTTAATTTCCTGTCGCTCCAGCTGGTAATTGCCTGTGAATTGATAGCTCATTATTATTATTAATAAATGTGAAATCGTTACCTCCAACAAATCCATCACCATCTAAATCATTAATAAAATGATAACCAAATGCAGAATTGTCATTATCGACTCCAGTAAAATCATCACCGCTGATAAATCCATCATGATTAAGATCACCAGTATAGATACACCACTTTCCATTATGAAGAGCCATCGGAGGATTGCTTCCGTCTGTATAAGCCTGATTAATTGATGAGGTGAAATTGTAACTTAATTGGGAACCAGTAAAACTATGTGCTGCCGAACTCCATGTTTCTATTGTATTCATAGATTTTATTACAATAAAATAACTTGTACCGTTTACTGCTTTTGAAAATGTGAATGTTCCCGTTCCTGAAGTGCTTAATATGGCAGAATTTGAATCAATCATTGCATAGGGAGAAGTTGAATTATGTAATTCTACGGTAACCCATGGAGCAAGGGTCATTCGTGTTTCTCCGGCGACATATAATGCTTCAACAAGAGCGGTAAGACTTAAAGTCGAAACTCCACTACCAGAAGTATGCTGAATTATCCCCATATCAGGGTTAGTTGATGGCACCGGGGTACCCATAATATCAGCTGTTAATCCTACGCCAGTACCAGTACTTATAGCTTTACTTCCGGTTTTGAGTGACAAATCCCTGGTAGTATAATTATTGAATTGAGGGTCGGTATTGAAACTATTAGCATCATAAGATAATGTCTGCCATTGAGATAAGGTGCTATATGTAACCCCGTGCCTGTAC
>JARLHC010000047.1 GCA_031292455.1 Ignavibacteriaceae bacterium | reverse complement strand
GGTCCATTGGTCGGAATCCATTGTGCTTGTAAATAACTATTTATGACTAATAAAATAAAAACCGCTAAATATTTCATATAGCACTCCTTATCTTAATAAATATCTGTTGTTAATTTGCGATAAAGTATCTTTATATCCAATACTCTCGGCTCTCTCAAAATTATCCTTCGCTTCCTTCATCTTATTAATCTTTGAAAATGATACACCCCTATAGTAATAAGCCCTCCCTGACCGCGGGTTATACCCTAGTGCAATGCTGAAATCGGATATTGCATCATTAAACTTGCTCAGATTCATAAATGCCATTCCTCTGTAAAAATATGCGTCGCCAAAATCAGGTTTTAACTCCACTGCTTTGTTTAAATCAGTAAGTGCATCCTCAAATTGCGATAATTGAATTTCTGCTCTCCCCCTGTTAATGTAATATATAAAAGGTTTGGCATCTGATAGAATTGCCTTGTTATATTCAGATTTGGCGGAATCATACTTGCCGGTATAATAATAAGCAAGCCCAAGATTATAGAAAAGATTACTGTTCCCCGGAAACTGATTGACACCCTTCCTTAGTAATGATATTGCTTCATCATATTTTTTTAGAATTATCTGCTCTCCCGTTAGATTATATATAATGGTCGAACGGAGATATGTCACTCCCGGTACCAGAGTGTCATACCTCAGTGCCTGTGAAAAAGAATATTCCGCCTTATTATAATCATGCTCTGCATGACTTATAAGTCCCTTATTAAAATATGGACTGCTGAAAGAGGGATAAATCTCAATTGCTCTGTCAAAATCAGCCGCTGCCTTCTCTATATCTCCTTCGGAAATGTATTCTATACCCCTGGAATTATATGCCGCGGCATTATTCGGATTTGAAGCTATTGCAGAAGAAAAAAATGTTATAGGCCCGGAATAATCATTACAGTATATATACGATATGATTGCATATATTATTATAAGGAGTACAAATATTTTGCTAACCCCCTTTGAAAGCCATTTATTTAATAACGTGCTGCAGATTGTTCCAAGCATTATCAGAATTCCAATGAGCGGAAGTATTGTACGGTGTTCAAGATATTCTGTGGTGAATTCTGCTTCTCTTAATCTGTAATATAAAGGGGGTAATGTGAATGCTAAAAACCATAATACGCCTAAAATGATATATGGATTCTTATAAATTTTATTTTTTATCAGGATGTAGGAAAAAATTATTATGAGTATTACCCCCACAAGGATTGATGATCCGTTAAATAAAGGCATTGTTGTTAACCCAAAGGGGATGAAAATTTTCCCGAATGTAATCGGGATCGTCGGCAGATTTTTAATAAAGGCAGCTATTCCGGAAAATGAGGTCGGATTTTCACCGGTAATTGAAATTTCCCTTGGGATTAAATAGATTAGGAATGAACTCAACCATATAATCCAGAATGGTACTAATTCCTTCCACTTCATGTTTTCCCTCAGAATTAAATAAAAATAGACCATTAGAAGAAATGGAATAATTAAAGCCGTTTCTTTTGAAAAACATGCAAAAAGAAAACAAATAAAATGTATAAATAGGTATATGATCCGCTTGTTATTAAAATAATTAATAAAAGCTATAAATGACAATAATCCCGATAATGTCAGTAACAAATCCCCCCTTGCTGGAATCCAGCATACTGCACTTGTAAGTAATGGATGCACCGAATATAACAAAGCAAAAAATAAAGCTGTTCCTCGTTTGATGTTTAATTTAATCAGTAAAATAAAAAATACAACCCCGGTAAGAATATGCAGGATAAGGTTTGTGAGATGGTAAGCCCAGGGCTTCTCTCCGCTTATCTGGGCATCCGCCATGAATGACACTATTTGTAAGGGCCTGTAAAAACTGGTATGATGTGTAAAAAAGGCATCGACAGTAAATGCCAGTGGGATATTCTTTATATCACTGATGATAGCATAATTATTAGTGATTATAGCTGTATCATCATAAGTGGAAAAATTAAAATCAATTACTTTGAAATATAGAACTGCCGGTATGATAATTAGTAAAAAAAGAGAGAGATAAAATTTATTCCTACTTTCAGAAGTGTTCATTGCTCTATTATTTATCTTTTCTTTTTTCATCACCTTTTTCAAATGGTCTCTCTCTGTCAGTAGAATGAGGAATTGTATAATAAACTTAGTAATTAGAAATTAGAGTTTCAATTATTAATATCCTCTGCAAATCTGTAAATAAATATTGCTTTCTTAAATAAGATATGCTATATATTTGAGTCATTCCGCTGGTTAGATGGAAAACAAGACTACACTGAATCTGGGATACAGACAATTGAATATTTCATAAGTATTAGTTTTTTTGTCATTGCAAAATCCCCCGACTTCATCAGATAGAAGTAAACTCCGCTGCCAAGATTGCTACTATCGAATGTTACTTCATAACTTCCGGCAGGTTTATATTCATTTACTATATTAGTGACTTCATTTCCTAAAGTATCATTGTCAAATCCCGGGAACTGCTTTAGACACTGCATTGGCATTATTATTATCAATAATTACAAGATCGCTTAAATCAACTATTCCATCTCCGTTTAGATCTGATACTGAATAACCTGAAACTGCAGATGAGTTATCATTATCTACAACAACCATATCAGATAAGTCAATTAGCCCGTCATGAGTTATATCCCCGCTGTAAATACACCACTTTGATCCCTTCTGGATAAGATTATTGCCGTATGCCTGGCTCTGTAACGACGTCATATCATAGCTTAATGCCGAAGCAGAAAAAGAATTTCCAGTTGCACTCCATGTTTCCAGACCGTTCCTGTGCTTGACTACTATGTAATAAGGTGTCCCGTTTATCGCATTGTTAAAATTAAATGTGCCGGTTCCTGCACTATTTAAAATTCCTTTATTTGACTCAATTAATGCATAAGGTGAACTTGCACTATGCAGTTCCACCGTTATTGTATCCGGAGTCATCGTACTTTCGTTATATAATCCTTGTATCAATGCAGTTAATGTTAATGTTGACTGCGGTTTATATAACGACATGGTTAAAATAGGATGTATCTCTCTTTGGTTTGGTGCTGCACCAGTTTGCCCATGTGCAAAATCAAAAAACCCGACTCCTGTCAATGTTACTGTATCACCTACAGATTTAAAAATTGATGTCGGACTGTATCTGTTTGAAAACCATGTCCTTAATGCAATTAGTTCCTGATATCTGCTTGTATTGGAAATGCCTGCACATGTTGGATCCGGGATTTCAGATACCATCGTCTCGCTTGCACTGCCTATTGTTTTTATTACAACATGATAATCCTGATCTGTTTCATATTTATATTCAACAAGCTGGCAGGTTATCTGGTAAACTGTGTCTTCCACTGCTAACCGTGTCGTATTATCAGATGGTAATGTCGGATGTACGAGTGAACGCTGATATGCAATCGAACTGGGCACTATATTATTAAAATTGATATTAACCGTGTCAGCATCAATGCATGTCTTTACTGCCCACCGCTCAACTCCGCAGGCAAGAACTCCGTTAATCATCATCGGTGTCCCTTCCTCTTCTTCCTCTTCTTGAGGTAGTATGTATGAGATTGGTAACGATAATAAAAGTAATACGTAAATGAATGTCTTCATGATAGTTGATTTCTCTTTAATTGTAGTCTACAATCTAATGAAATAATAGTTGAAATTACAACAGATAAATTACACCGCTTTCTCACTTACTTTTTCCCTTTATTACTATTATTTCCTTGGTGCTGACAATCTGAAATAATATGTTTGTAACAATTCAGATTTTTATTAAATTAGTCGTCGGAAAGTTCTTATTAATTCTTTTTTATCGCGAGCGTAACTCAGTTGGTAGAGTGTCAGCTTCCCAAGCTGGATGTCGCGGGTTCGATCCCCGTCGCTCGCTCTCTATTTATTTGGAAAACTAAATTAAATATCAGATATTTAACCTCTGATTTTAGGAAATATTGATCCGGGGGCTTAGCTCAGTTGGTTTAGAGCATCTGCCTTACAAGCAGAGGGTCGGAGGTTCGACTCCTTCAGCCCCCACTAAAACCCTTCTCGTCGAAGGGTTTTTTCATGTTATATAGGATTCAGAAGTATTCTTTTTCAAAGCCTATTTTAGAAAATATATACAAAAGATTCCGTATGAAGGGAAAAAATATCTCTCCTTTAATGCCCCTGTCCGCCTGGGTTATATTTATTTTTATTTTCTGTCCTGAATTACATCCCCAAGCAATAAAATGTTTTTTTTGTAATAGGGAAATAAATGGTACTTACATTGTGGTAGATGGAAATTATTATCACCCGGAACACTTCCTGTGTAAAAAATGCGGTAAGCAAATCAAGGGTTCATATCAGAAATTACTAGATGATTATTATCACCTGGATTGTTATGAAAAAGAAACAGCGGCTAAGTGTGACGTCTGTAATCAGATTATAACTGGAGAAATGATAACTCAGGACCTGAAGTTCTATCACCCGGAATGTTACAGGAAATTCATTGTACCCAAATGTTCAGTTTGTCTGGAACCTCTGGAAGGGGAGTATAAAATTGATGTCTATGGGAATAAGTTTCATTCCTGGCATATAGGGGTTCTTGATCAATGCGAAACCTGTGGCAGAATAATAAGCAAAAGTCTTACAAATGGGGGGAGGTATTATGACGACGGTAGGCATATCTGTAATCTCTGTTATGAAAAAGCCGTCTTTAGTCAAAGTGAAATAAGGGATTTATTAGCTAAGGTAATAGATAAATTAATAGAAATGGGTATCAGTCTGGATAAAAATAATATTTCAGTTCATGCTGTGGATAAAAATGAACTTAAAAGTATCTCTGGAATGGAAAAATTTGATCGGCTCGAAGGGTTCTGCAAATCTCAATACCTGTCCGATTTTGTTAAAAATAAAAAGAAGAATATTAAATTTACTCATAAAATATATGTGCTGACTGGTTTGCCTTCACTGAATATAGAAGCTATTTTAGCCCATGAGCTAACGCATGCCTGGGCTGCTGAAAATACTCCCGACAATCAGCCCCCTGATGTCAGGGAGGGGAGTTGCAATTTTATATCCTATCAGTATCTGTTTTATTCCACTGATCCGGAGGTTAAATTTCTTCTGCTCAATATGGAGAAAAACCCTGACCCTGTCTACGGTCTTGGATTTCAAAAAATAAGAAACAAGTTCTACGGAAAACCTGTTAGTGCATTGCTGGATTATTTAAAAACTGGTAATTAGATAAGACGGTCTGAACTATAAACTCCTCGGGCATCTGCTCTCCATGAATATCATTACTTAAATATTAGGTACTATATCATTTGATCTGTATTAAGGAATATTTGACAGTGTTTATTGCTTTTTATCTTTTTCATAATTCTGCTTAATATAAAAAAACTGATATTAAATTTATTTTTTGCTATAATTAAATATCCCTGATAAATAATTATTAATCGGATATACAATAATGAATGCAACAGTTAAACCTCCTTATATTAAGAAATTTGCCCAACGTGGCATAATAAGTATTTGGATAGTTGATGGAATTTATGTTCGCAACCATATTGATGAAGAGTTTTCAAATTATGGGCAGCATTATAATTTTAAATTTATTCCCAAAGAAGAATTCTGGCTTGATAATGAAGCAAAACCGGATGAGCAAAAATTTTTTATTGATCACCTCCTTATTGAACATCAGCTTATGTCCAAAGGTGTTCCATATGATCAGGCGTTAATAATTGCAGATAAAAAGGAATTGTCCGAACGAAGAAAATCTGGGGATGTAAAGAAGCTATCAACAAAAGGAAATCTGCCCGATGCATCAAAGGTTCATATACGTTTATGGAAAAAACTTGAAACACCGGTAAGCGTTTGGATAGTTGACGGACGGCTTGTCAGAAGTGTTTTCGATGTTGATTTTACTGAAGGAGGCCACGATTACGTTTATGAATTTGTTCCTCAAAATGAAGTCTGGATTGATAATGACTTGGAAGAATCTGAACGTCCCTTTGTTTTACTCCATGAACTTCACGAAAGAAACCTTATGGCTAAAGGTTGGAGCTATGATCGTGCCCATGAAGATTCAAGTAAAATAGAATATCACTGCAGAATGAATCCTAATGCGCTGCATATGGCATTAGGAAATGAAGGTTGGGAATAAGTCTGTATTAATCACTGCATGATTATAATGAATTGCTGTTCCAGTGAAATGGTAAGAAACAAAATTATTAATACTTATTTAATTAAAAAGAGTCATTATGATAAATTATGAGGCTTTATACAAAATATCATACGGATTATATATAGTAAGTTCTGGCGATAAAACTAGGGGTAATGGTTATATCTCTAATACTGTCTTTCAGGTTTCTTCCAAACCTGCCAGGTTCGCCGCTTGTTGTAATAAAAATAATTTTACGGCAGGACTTATTATCAAATCAGGTTGTTTTGCTGTATCAGTTTTGCATAAGGATACTTCCCCTGATATTTTTGGCAGATTCGGATATAAAAGTGGAAAAGATTTTAATAAATTAGAGGGCATGCAAATAAAATATGGAGAAACAGGAACTCCTATAATCCTCAATGATTCGATAGCATTTCTTGATTGTAGAGTTGTTCAAACTTTTGATGTCGGCACACATTTGATGTTTATTGGTGAGCTGGTGCAATCTGAAATTATTAACGAGTCCCAGGAACCTATAACTTACCTTTATTATAGACAGGTTAGAAAAGGAATTGCACCTGTAAACGCACCGACCTATATCGATAGGTCAAAACTTGAACCGAAAGTACAGTCACTGGACTTAAAAAAATTCAAATGTTCAAATTGTGGATATATCTATGACGAGGCATCAGAAGACAAAAAGTTTTCTGATTTGCCAGATGATTGGATATGTCCGGTGTGTGGATCAGAGAAAATAGATTTTATTGAAATCTAAATTAAGCTGTCCTTATTCAAAATTATAATATCCTGAAAAACAATAATAAAATATATTATTTTGCAGTAGTATTTTTCCCCAATTTGGAACCTGAATGAAGAATAATATTAAGCCCGGTGTAAAATCCGGATTCGATATTAAATACTGGCTTATTGCGGTTTATTTAATCTTATTTTTTTCGATTCTTAGGGGTATTCGATTTCCCAATATCTGGTCTTATACTCATTTCCTTTTTAATTATGACTATGGCTTTATTAAAAGGGGACTTATTGGCGAAATTGTTAGCTGTTTTAATAATCCATTTTTAATTTCATATGAGTTCTTTTTCATTTGCAGCCTCGTGATCTTATTTGCTAACATATTTCTTCTGTCTCTATTAATCAGAACTTTAATTAAAAGCCAGAATCCGGTATTTATAGGATGTTCTGTTGTCTTTGCTTCCAGCCTTGCTTTGGTTTTTCTTTCCCATACTGTTGGATATTTTGACCAGATTGGATTGCTTATTACTTTAATAATATTAAAAATAAATGGATATTATAAAAAATTAATTTATTCATTCCTGTTAGTGCCATTTGCCTTACTGATCCATGAAGCTATTTTTATTATGTTTTTCCCTGTCATTTTTATGTCGCTTCTGCTTAATATGGGAACAGAAGAACAAAATAAAAAAAAATTATTATTAGGAACACTCTCCGCTGGTCTGATTATTCTTGTGTTTATTATTTCTAACCAAACATTGGTTCAATCCGATGCTTATAATATGTACTCTCAGTTACAATCAAAAATAATGCACCCGCTTCGGCAGGATGCATTCTTTGTATTGGTCGATAATCTGAAATTTAATTTGTTTACAATGAAAACATTTTGGGCTCAGGACCAGCGCTTCTTCCAGTTGAGTATGTCCATTCTCGTTACTGCTCCTGCTTTTCTCATTTTTATATATTTTACATCTTCAATCCTGAAAAAAGCTAAGGCTGATTATTATTTGATTATTTTAGCTATCCTTGGCTCCATTTCCCCCTTGCTTATGCATTTTGTCGGATGGGATATGAGTCGCTGGAACACCCTGACCGTTACAACTAGCTTTCTTATGCTGTATATTGTATCCTCAACAAATAAGAATCAGATTTTCGAAGCTTCTGTCTACCGGTATTCCGTTTTGTTGTTCATAATATTTTTAAATGGAATATCTTCAATTACTTTATTCGACGGATATTATGTTAAACAATTTCCATTTGTAGAGCACCAGAATTATATTTTAGATTTGTTTAATGGAAAAGAGAGTTTTCCCCATGAGCCCGACAACTAACTTTCTAATAATATCAATTTTAACTGAAATATATATTATCCTTTTTGCCATTTCTTCTCTCCTTAGTACTTTATACTTGGCAAAATGAGGATCGGGGACCTCAAGCTGGTTGGTCTTAATTCATTAGTTAAAAATATGTTTCAACAGACAAAAATGTCCAAAGTGCTGAAATCATTTGATTCAAAAGATGAAGCAATTAATAGTTTCTCATGAATGTAATACACCGCTTTAAAATCAATGATACCTGAAATTAAAACAAAACGATTAATATTAAATGCATTTAATCTGTCTGATGCCGGGACAGTGACCAAATTATTGAAAAATAAAAAAATATATGAAAATACTATAAACATCCCGTTTCCTTATAAAAAGAAGGATGCTCAGAAGTGGATTTCTGAACATCCTTCACTATTCTTAAATTCTAAGGCCGTTACTTTTGCCATTAGATTCAAGGATATATTAATTGGAGCAATAGATATTCGCCTGGAGATGAATCATTTGCGCGGAGAAATAGGATATTGGATAGGATTTAAATATTGGAATAAGGGATATTGTTCAGAAGCTGCTGCGGCTGTTATAAAATATGCGTTTGAAGAATTAAAATTAAATAAAATTCATGCACAGCATATGGCACATAATGTAGCCTCTGGCTTTGTTATGCAAAAATGCGGGATGGAGTATGAAGGATATTTAAAACAGCATTATGTCAAACAAGGTAAATTTATCGATTCTGTAATGTATGGAATTACAAAAGAATCATATAAAAAATTAAACACTTAATTAAAAAATATCCTTACTTAATGCTGCCACTGTTTCTTCTACTCCCTGCTTGTTGCTTATTGGTTTGTAATTAAATGCCGATTGAAATTTCGAGCTGTCAAAAATATAATCTGTTTCGTATTGATAAAGCATTTCATGTATTTCACCCATTATCGGGATGAAGACTCCTAATAACCATACCCCCCAGGCAGGTACTACCATTACTTTTTCAGATGCTTTCATTTCCTTGGCAAACAAAGAAATCCACTGTTTACCCGTTAAAGGTTTGTCAACTGGCAAATTCCAAATCTGATTGAATGCCGTTTCTGTGTTGCCGAGAATTGCCATCCCTTTTGCAAGATCAGGTGTGTATCCGAATGTATGAAGTACTTCTGCATTACAGAACCATTGTGAAGTTTTCCCCTTTTTCATGTTATCGTAAACAGTATTCATCAATACACTGCTTGTCTTGAATTTGCCGTAAAAATCTGGCGCACGGGCTATAATTGCACTTAGTTTCCCTTTCTCCACTGCATCCAATATTTTCCGGTCAACTTCAGCTCGGACTTTACCTTTATTTGTCTCTGGATTAATAGAAGTATTCTCCATTATGTGATTAATCGAGCTTTTTCCAAGCGCATAAATATTGTCTATAAATATCAGTTGCACCTTATATTCTATACATGCATCAATAACATTTTGTATAAATGCCGGCCATACTAGCTGCCAGACTTTTAATTTATATTCAAAGCCTACTGTAACATATACTTTCTCACTCTCCTTGATGGCTTTGAATACTTCGTCGCGTTTTGTAACATCCGCTGAAAAAAGCTCATCGCTTTCATTTACTTTTTTCGGGTTGCGTGAAACAAGACGGATCTCTTTTGTATATTTAGTTAGATGGCCCGCCAGTTCAACACCTATGGCTCCGCCTGAACCCAAAATTGTTTGTCTGCTCATTTCTCCCTCAGATTAATTACTTAATAATAAATAATTTCTAATTAATTAAGCGGATAATCAGTATAACCTTTTACCCCGGGGGAATAGAAAGTGCTTTGGTCTGCTTCCTGAAGCTCTTGGCCATGCTTTAATTTATTTACAAAACTGGGATTTGAAATAAAATATCTTCCGAAAGCAATCAAATCTCCCTTCATTTCTTTAAGATCCTGCTCTGCTTTAATAGCATCATATCCTCCGGATAATATTAAAGTTCCTTTAAAGTTTCTACGAATAGCTTCTTTAACAGATGGACTTACTGGCGGAGCACCTAATGCACTATGATCAACCATGTGAATATAGACCAATCCTGTCCTGCTCAGTTTTTCTGCCAATATAGAGTAAGTTTCATCTATCCCCTCATAAAATGCCATTCCGTTTGAAGTACCATATGGGGATATTCTTATCCCTAGCCTTTCTCCTCCAATCGCTTCTGCTGTCTTTTTTGCAATCTCAAGTACAAATCTGAGTCGGTTTTCCGTTGAACCTCCGTATTGATCGGTCCGTATATTTACTAAAGGATTAATGAATTGCTCTATTAAATATCCGTTCGCGCCATGAAGTTCTACTCCGTCAAACCCTGCCTCAACAGCAAGTATTGCACTCTGTACGAATTCTTTAATTGTTCTCTGAATGTCGTCATTGCTCATTTCCTGTGGTACTGGAAAAGGCTGCAATTGTTTTTGATCAGTCCATGTTTCTCCTTTTAGTATAACAGATGAAGGAGCAAATATCTTAGCATCAACAGGCATATTAAGAGGATGCGAAACCCTTCCGGTATGCATTAATTGAATAAAAATATTTCCCCCTTTTCTATGCACCGCATCTGTGACTTTTCTCCATCCGTTTAATTGACCCTGATTGAACAATCCTGGTATACGTGCATAACCGAGTCCGTTGGGGGAGGGAGATGTGCCTTCCGTAATTAAAAGCCCGGCGTCGGCACGTTGTGAATAATATTCCGCCATCATTTCATTAGGGATATTTCCTATCGCGCGGCTTCTGGTCATTGGCGCCATTACAATCCTGTTTTTTATTGTGATTAGCCCAAGTTTGTAAGGGCTGAATAATAGATCTTCCATTTTTTATTCCGTTATTTTTATTGTATTGTTCCTGATTATTTTATATCTATATATCTAAATGTATCGATATATCAATGTAAAAAAAGGTTACTTGCCTTTTATTGAATCAGTAATCATTAAGTTAAAAACTTTCAACGTTTTTTTATTTACCGACATTATCACATGTCGGCCTTCTTTTACGGTATTTAAAAGCCCTGCATCTGCAAGCACTTTAAGATGATGCGACACTGTCGGTTGTGATAACCCGACCACTTTCTCTGCATCTTTGCAGGATATGCTTCCTTTGCCTGCAATCTCTTTTAATATCCTGATTCGTGTTTTATCGGAAAGCGCTTTTGCTATTTTTACTATGTTGTCTTCTTTGGTGTTCATATTTATACATTTATATATTCAAATATATCAATATGTTCTTTAATTAATTGTATTTCTTGTCACTTAGTTTCATTACTTTTCTGTCTTAAAGTTTTTTTTAAGAAAATTTGCTTTTTATATTCAATCCTGCTATGGTTGTCCCCTGCATTATAAAAATTTATATCATACAACATTACAGGGTTTAAAAATGTATAAATCTATACTCGTAGTTCTGTTAGTTTTTCTTTCTTTTCAGCTTTTGGCTCAGGATAAGACTGTTTGGAATTTTGACGGTCAGGTTCAATTACGCTCTGAACTTGATGGTAGGGATTTTTCAAATAAAACATATCCCCTCACTTTTACTTCAATGAGGACAAGAATTGGCCTGAATGCTGCTATTTCTGATAAAATATGCCTTTATGCTCAGGCACAGGATTCAAGGATATTTGGTGAAGAACCAAATGTTACTTCAAGTATTAAGAATTTGGACCTTCACCAGGGTTTTGTAAGATTAATTGAACCATTGGACCTTCCTCTTTCGGTTCAGGCAGGAAGATTTGAAATGGTCTACGGTACTGAACGGTTTTTCGGAGCAGGTCCTTGGACATATACAGGTAGAAGTTTTGACGGTGTAAAATTCTCTTTCGGTAAAGAGTTTAAACTAGATCTATTTGCCCTTTCAACTTATCAGGGCACTTTTTATGTTACTTCTGCTGCACCTTCAGCATATAATTATCCCGTTAAATCTGATACTAGTTCAAGCATATATGGCTTCTGGTTTAATGATAAATTATGCAGTGGCAATATTATCGATGTTTTCTCATTTTACGATATTAGCCGTAAGCAGACGAACAATAAAGACGATGATAGTAAAGCTGCAACATTTGGATTTAATCATACTGGAAATTATGGTGCATTTTCCTCTCTAACAGAAGGAGCGTACCAGACAGGAAGAAAAGCTGGCATTTATTTATCCGCCTATTTAGTATCAATTCAGGGATTCTATGAGGTTGATGCATTCAAAGCCGGTTTGGGAGCAGATATACTTTCAGGCAGCAACCCGGTTAATAAGGATAGAAATAATACATTCTATTGCCTCTATGGCACTACACATAGGTTTTATGGGTCAATGGATTATTTCTATAAAACTCCTTCTACTACATATAATCGCGGTCTTAATGATTATTACCTGACATTAAAATTTGCGCCGAAAGAATATAATTTCGCCTTTGGAGCTAATGTACATTCTCTTAGCGCTAATTCAAGAAGTCTAGTAAGTGGATTAGATCTTGGTAAAGAAGTTGATCTTACAGCATCGTATAATTTTGTCAAAAGAACTACTATTACATGGGGCGGAAGTTTATTTTTCCCCGGAACTCTTATGAAATCATATTTCAATACTTCTAAGGGCTCAAGAGATGATACTTCCTTCTGGTCCTATTTAATGATAACTGCTAATTTTTAAAGTAATTTTATTGTAAATAGGAGGTTATTATGTTAAAACGATTTTTTCTGTCTGTTGTTATTGTAATGATGGCTTATTTCAATTTAAATGGTCAATCTATTACAATAGCTGCTGCGGCTGATTTGCGCTTTGCCTTGGATGAGGTCGTAAATGTCTATAAGGAATCTAATCCTGGTATTAAAATCGATCCTATTTATGGCTCTTCAGGAAATTTATTTCAACAGATTTCAAATCAGGCCCCGTTCGATATTTTCTTTTCTGCCGATAATAGCTATCCGGTTAAACTTGAAGAAAAAAAATTAACGGGGAGTAAACCAAAGATTTATGCAGTCGGACATCTGGTTATGTGGAGCGCTACAAAAGATGTATCAAAAGGTTTGGAATTACTTAAATCTGATGATGTAAAGAAAATCTCAATCGCTAATCCGGAGGTGGCTCCTTATGGCAAAAGAGCTGTTGAATGTCTGAATTATTACAAATTGTATGACCTCGTTAAAGATAAAATTGTTAAAGGGGATAATGTTTCCCAGGCAGCCCAGTTTG
>JARLHC010000046.1 GCA_031292455.1 Ignavibacteriaceae bacterium | reverse complement strand
TATTGAAACTCAACAGGGGGACGTTTCAGCTTATATTCCCACTAATGTAATTTCAATTACAGATGGTCAAATTTATTTGCTGGGTAATTTATTTAACGCCGGAATAAGACCGGCTATTGATGTCGGAATTTCTGTTTCACGCGTCGGAGGTCATGCCCAGATTAAAGCTATGAGAAAAGTGGCAGGTACCTTGAAACTTGATCTTGCTCTCTTTAGAGAACTTGAATCCTTTGCTAAGTTTGGGTCCGATCTTGATAAATCAACACAGAAAACACTTGCCAAAGGGGCCAGACTGGTTGAATTATTGAAACAAGGACAATTTTCTCCTGTGCCGATTGAGAGGCAAGTAGTAAGCATTTTTCTTGGAACAAATGGATATCTTGATAGTATTTCCGTTCCTGATGTCAAGAGATTTGAAAAAGAAATATTGGAATATGTTGAAGTTAAATACAATAATATTTTTGAAACGATAAAAAAAGAAAAGCAGCTAAGTGATGAAATCATTTCAGCAATTAAAAAAGCTGCAGATGAATTTATAGCTATTTTCAAAAAGAGCGAATAATAAGTAATAAATGGCTACTTTACGGGATATAAAAAGCAGGATTAAGGGTGTAAAAAGCACCCAGCAGATTACTAAAGCAATGAAGATGGTTGCTGCTGCAAAGCTTAGAAGAGCACAGGAATCTGTAATTAATGCCCGCCCATACGCGCGAAAAATTTCTGAATTTATCACTCATTTAGTAACGGAAGAGGATATAACCCATAATCCATATATAGTACAACGGGAAGTTAAAAATATTGTTTATGTTATTGTGACTGCCGATAGGGGCTTATGCGGCGCATTTAATAACAATATATTAAAAGAGGCAATGCGTCAATTTAGTATTAATGAAGCATCAGGAAAGGGAATAACAGCGCATGTTTTTTGCATAGGGAAAAAAAGCTATGACTTCTATAAAAGAAGAGAGTTCACAATTGCTGGCAGTGCGACTGGTATTTTTTCCTCTCTTAAATATGAAACAGCTTTACAGATAACTACTGAATTAATAAAAAAATATTTGGATGGGACCTTCGATAAAGTTATTCTTATTTACAACGAATTTAAGTCCATTATTCAGCAAAGAATTGTTACAGAACAACTCCTTCCGGTCCCTGTAACACTCAATAATGAAGAAATGGAAAAACCAACTGACTTTATTTTTGAACCTGGACAGAAAGAAATTTTTAATTATCTACTTCCGAAACATTTAAAAGCCCAGATTTGGCGAATACTGCTGGAATCTAATGCTGCCGAGCTTGGAGCCAAGATGACTGCAATGGACAATGCGACAACAAATGCCAAAGAATTGATTCGGGTTCTTCAGTTAACATATAATAAAGAAAGACAGGCAGCAATTACAAAAGAAATTCTTGAAATTGTATCAGGTGCAAATGCTCAGAAGACAGGTTAATAATAGTTTGAAAGAGATATATAGGTTAAGTAATTATGTTTGAAGAACTTTCTTTAAAATTAGAGAATACCCTAAAGAAAGTCCGGGGACAGGGTAAGTTAACCGAAAAGAATATCTCTGATACATTAAGAGAAATCCGCAGAGTTTTGTTAGATGCTGACGTAAATTATAAAGTAGCAAAGGAGTTTATTGAACAGGTATCTCAAAAAGCGCTTGGAAAAGAAGTTTTAAGTTCGATTTCACCCGGTCAGTTAATTACAAAAATTATTTACGATGAACTGACAATTTTGTTAGGTGGTGACAGAAGTGAGATTAAATTAAATGGCTCCGGACTAACTACAATTTTAGTAGTCGGCCTTCAGGGATCGGGGAAAACGACATTTTGTGGAAAACTTTCAAAAAAGCTTAAAGAAAGTAATCTCAAGATTCTTTTAATTGCTGCAGATGTATATCGCCCGGCTGCGATTGATCAATTAAAAACATTAGGTTCGCAGATTAATATACCTGTTTTTTCAATTTCAGAACAAGATGCAGTAAAAACAGTTCGTTTAGGAATAGAATATGCCAAAGAAAATGGCTTTAATACTGTTATTATTGATACTGCAGGCCGTCTTCATGTAGACGAAGAAATGATGCTTGAAATATCTAAGATCAAAGAACTGGTAAATCCAACCGAATCGTTATTTGTAGTTGATTCGATGACTGGGCAGGATGCAGTTAATTCTGCAAATGCTTTTAATGAAAAAGTTAATTATGATGGGATAGTTCTTACTAAGTTGGATGGCGATTCAAGAGGTGGTGCAGCACTATCTATACGTTCTGTAGTTGGAAAACCCATTAAATTTATCAGTAATGGTGAAAAATTAGATACCCTTGAGATTTTTCATCCTGATAGACTAGCCTCAAGAATTCTGGGAAAAGGAGACATTGTGTCCCTTGTTGAAAAGGCACAAGAAAACTATGATGAACTGGAAGCTGGGAAATTAGAGGAAAAACTAAGAAAAAATAAATTTGATTTTGAGGATTTTCTTAAGCAAATTAAAGCGATAAAGAAAATGGGTTCTTTATCTTCACTTTTGGGGATGATACCCGGACTAGGCGCCCAGGTAAAAAATGCTCAAATTGATGATAAAGCACTTGTTAAAGTTGAAGCAATTATCAACTCTATGACAACAAAAGAGCGAATTGCTCCCAAAATATTGAATGGGAACCGCAGAAAAAGAATTGCTAAAGGAAGCGGCACATCCATTCAGGATGTAAACCGTTTAATTAAACAATTTGGAGAAATGCAGAAAATGATGAGTTTGATGAACCAGAAAGGTGGAGGAAACTCATTATTAAAGAACTTAAAATTTAATTGAAAACAGTGAATAATATTTGGAGGTTCAAATAATTTGGCAGTAAAGTTAAGATTAAGGAGAATTGGTAAGAAGAAACAGCCTATTTACAAGGTTGTAGCCGCTGATTCCAGAGCTCCACGAGATGGAAAATTCCTTGAGTCAGTTGGATTATATAATCCATTGACAAGTCCACATACCCTGGAATTCAAGGAAGATAGAGTAATATATTGGTTAGGAGTCGGTGCTCAACCCACAGATACAGTTAAAAGTCTTTTAAGACAAAAAGGTATAACCTTAAAGATAGAATTAAAGAAAAAAGGATTATCTGAAGAAAAGGTTAATGAAGAATTTGATAAGTGGTTGAAAGTAAAGGAAGCTGCAACAAAGAGTAAACCAAAGCATAAGAAAAAGAGTGAAGCCGCTTCGCAAGAGAAACCTGTAGAAGAAACCAAAGAAAATACAGCAGAAGTAACAGGTGCTGCTTCTGAAGAGAACGTGCCACAATAATTTATCTGCGGGCAGTAAATCGTTCAACTGTATACTATTATTAAAGCACCCTGCTTAATATGGAGGCTTCTTTCTATGAAAGAATTCGTTGAGTACATCGCCAAGCATCTGGTGGATAATCCGGATGGTATTATAGTTGAGGAAAAAACCCCCGAAGAAAGCAAAATAGTAATATTGTTGAAAGTAGATCATACAGATATCGGCAAAGTCATTGGTAAAAAAGGTAAAACTGCCAAAGCCATGAGAACTTTGCTCACTGCTGTGTCTGCCAAAGAAGGTAAGAAATCTGTTCTTGATATTGTTTTACAGTAAAGCATTGTGAATGATTTTTACCTGATTGCCAAGGTTACTTCCGTTGTAGGTAAAAAAGGTACTGTAAAAATAATTTCTTATTCTGATTACCCGGAAAGGTTTTCTCACCTTTCTAGAGTATATCTGGATTTTTTTGGCGATAAAAAATCGTTCTTTGTAGAAAGTGTAAAACAGAAAAAGAATTTCTTTATAGCTAAATTAAAGAATTTTAATTCCGACAAAGATTCTGCAATTCTTGTTGGTAAAGAAATCTTTGTCGATAAAGAGGATCTTGTTAAACTACCGGACAATCACTTCTTTATACACGATCTTATCGGAAGTAGAGTGTTAAAGGACGATAAGGAATTAGGTCTTATTAAGGATGTTTTAGCGTACCCGGCAAATGATGTGTATGTTATTGAGGATGGAAGTGGCAAAGAAATTCTTCTTCCGGCCGTTCTTATGTTTATTGAATCATTTGACAGCATGAATAAAATATTAAAGTTGAGATCAGGAGTGGATCTGTACGAGGATGATGAGAGTTGATATCATAACTGCTGTTCCTGAAATGATGGTGAGTCCCCTTAACACCAGTATCATGAAACGGGCCCAGGATAAAGCTAAGGTTAGCATTTTTATTCATAATCTGAGAGATTATGCCTTTGATAAGCATAAACAGATAGATGATAAACCTTTTGGTGGAGGTCCGGGCATGGTGCTGAAGCCGGAACCGTTCTTTTTATGTATTGAAAACCTTTTAGAGCAAAGAGAATATAATAATATTATTTTTACTACCCCTAAAGGGAAAATATTTGATCAGAAAGATGCAAACAGGCTCTCTCTCTCAGAAAATTTAATGTTTATAACAGGTCATTATAAAGAAATTGATGATCGTGTTAGAGAAAGATTTGCAACTGATGAAATATCGATTGGTAACTTTGTCTTAACCGGAGGTGAATTACCTGCTTTATTAATAATCGATGCAATAATAAGGTTAATACCGGGTGTTCTTAATGATAGTGAGTCTGCCCTTGACGATTCTCACCAGGAAGAAGGATCTGTTTCTGCTCCTTATTATACAAGACCAGCAGAATATAAGGGGATGAAAGTTCCCGGGGTTCTTCTTTCAGGGAACGAAAAGGAAATAAAAAAATGGAAAGAAGAGCAGTCAAATACATTGACTGATAAATGGAGAAATTATAATAATTATCGGAGTTCGAAATGATCGACATAAATAATATACTACCTGAGCAAATTAAGACTGATTTGCCTAAAATAAGTGCAGGTGATCATATTAAAGTTCATGTGAGAGTAATCGAAGGTGACAAAGAAAGAATTCAGCCTTTTGAAGGTGATGTAATTAGCATTAGAGGAAATGGTATCAATAAAACTTTTACAGTAAGGAAAGTTTCCAGTGGTGTAGGTGTTGAAAGAATATTTCCTGTTAATTCTCCTAAAATTGCCAAGATTGAATTACTCAAACAGGGCGATATTAGAAGAGCTAAACTTTTCTACCTGAGAAATCTTTCCGGAAAAGCTGCCCGTATTAAGACTAAATAGATTAGAAAGGTATTTGCATTCCCTAATTGTGGGTTTATAATATGAAAATTATAAGCCCTGATAATTATTTCGCAAGATTATTCTTCCATTATTTTGAGAAGGAAACCAGGGATAACATCCAATTTACTCCATCTTCACTTATTATGACTGAATTATTAAAAAGTGAAAATGCTGTTGCACTCATTCCTACAATCGATTTAATCAAAAATAAAGATCTCTACATTTCAAAATCTTTTGGCCTCTCATTCGAAGGTGGGGTATCCAATTCATACATTTATTATGGCAGTGAGAGTAAAGACATAACTGAAATAAATTTAACAGGGGACGTATCATCCTGCGAAGCAGTCCTTTCCAAAATATTATTCAAAGAACTATATAACGCTGAGTTAAAGGTTTCTCTTTCTACTGGCCCGGTATTGGAACCAGGCAAGAATTTTATTCTAACCGGGGATAAGAACTTTGACGAAGATATCTTTGTTCAGGGATTTAGTTTTGCTGAAGAAATGGTTGAGCTTATTAATCTCCCTTATGTTAATTATGTATTTGCCTCAAAAAATCCGGATCTTATTAAAGAGTTTAATTCTCTGGCTGGTATCCCTGTTGATAAATTCCTTGAGAATCCCGAAAAAGCTATTATAGAAGTTATTCCAGAAAATAAACAGGAATATTTTGCTGCAAATATATCCACTTTAATTTTTAATTATGATGAGCAGGACATTCAAGGAATTGAGCAGCTTTTACAGTTGCCATATTTCCATGGAGTAATAAATGATATTATTGTTCTGAATTTGGTTTAAGAAAAATTATTGATTTTATAAGTGCCTGAATCTTAAATAGATTCAGGCACTTTAATTTTAAATAGAAGTGTGAGAAATACTTAATACGTCATGATTAGCTCTCATTTCTGAAAGCATTTCGGTTGTAACCTGAGATTTTAACTTCATGGTACAGCAGGCCGCAACTCCGCCATCAAAGATTACATTTTCGATTTCTTCAATGTTAATTCCTCTTTTTCTTATAATATCCATAATGGAAGCTAGAACGCCCGGTTTGTCGTAATGTTTAACGACAAGCTGATACTTGGCATCAGATGATTTAGCTTTATTTACCCAGTGAGCAATAACGCCGCTATGTAAATAACTCTTAATAATCCTTACTGTTTCTTCTGCAACTGCCTTCTGAGCTTGCTCGGTTGAAGCACCTATGTGATGAGTTACATAAACATTGGGTGAAGATTGAAGATGAGATTTGACCTCGCCGGTTTTACCTTCCGGTTCACCTTTAAATACGTCCATAGCTACTCGTATATTCTTTTCTTTAATTGCCTCTAGCAATGCATCTTCATCTATTACATCCGGTCTGGATGTATTTATAAGTAATGCTCCGGGTTTTAAATAACTAAACATCTGCTTGTTAAATAAACCTTTAGTCTGTGGTGTAGCCGGAAGGTGGATAGAAATAATATCACAGATTGGTAACACTTGATCCATTTCTGAAAAATCTTTAACCATTTCACCCTCAATTCGGGTAATATCTTTTGCATAAACATTCATTCCGAAGGCAATAGCTCGTTTAGCTACTTCCTTTCCGATATTTCCGAATCCAACCAGGGCAAGGTTTTTTCCGAATAGCCCTTCAGCTTTTGAATACTCACCTTTATTCCATTTCCCATTTCTGAAATCAGCTACGTTATCAGGAATCCTTCTGTCTAACGAGATAATTAAACCCATAGCAAGTTCTGCTACTGCTATGGAGTTCATGCCCGGGCAGTTTGCTACATAAATCCCTTTCTGGTTTGCAGCTGCAATATTTATATTATTAACGCCGGCTCCGGCCCTTATTATTAAATTCAGCTCGTTGCTTTTATTTATTGTATCTGCATTCACGATTGTTGAACGAACAACAAGAATGTCCACTTCTTTTGCCGCTTCAGGTAAATCATTCTCTCCAAGTTTGGGGGAATAAATAACTTCCAGGTCAGAATCTTTCAGCTGCTGAACATATTCTTCCGGAAATTTGTCTGCTATTAATACTTTCACTTGCATGTTGAATCCTTTTTATAATGAATTATTTTTATTATTTAATCATAGGGATTTTAACGCCCATTAATTTAGCATTTTCAATTGCCTGCGGATATCCGGCATCAGCATGTCTCATTATACCCATTCCCGGATCAAAAGTTAATACCCGCGCCAATCTGTCTTCTGCTTCCTTGGAACCGTCTGCTACTACAACCATACCTGCATGAATTGATTTTCCTATTCCAACTCCGCCGCCGTGGTGTACAGATACCCAGCTCGCACCTCCACAAGCGTTCAACAGGGCGTTTAATATTGGCCAGTCGGCAATTGCATCACTTCCATCCATCATCCCCTCAGTCTCCCTGTTCGGCGATGCAACAGAACCACAATCCAAATGATCTCTTCCGATTACAATTGGGGCACTTACTTTTTTAGAGGCAACCAAATCATTAAATATTTTACCCATTTTTGCTCTTTCTCCGTAACCTAACCAGCATATCCTTGCGGGTAGACCTTGAAAATGAACTTTCTTTTGCGCCATATCAATCCACTTGCAAAGTGCTTTGTTTTCAGGAAAAGTTTCTTTGATTGCAGTATCAGTCGTATAAATATCTTCAGGATTTCCGGATAAGGCTACCCAACGGAAAGGACCCTTTCCATCACAAAACAAAGGCCGGATGAATTCTGGAACAAACCCTGGAATATCAAAAGCATTACTTACACCATTTTCTTTTGCTTCACCTCTGATATTATTACCATAGTCAAATGTTACCGCTCCTTTATTTCTGAAATCAAGCATCGCCTGAACATGCGTTACTATAGTTTCCTTTGATTTGAGTATGTAGGATTCAGGATTTTCCTTTCTTAATCTTAAGGCTTCCTCATAGCTCATGCCCATGGGGACATATCCGTTAAGGGTATCGTGAGCCGAAGTCTGGTCGGTCAATATATCAGGTATGATTTTTCTACTTAATATTTCAGGTAATATTTCCCCGGCATTTCCTAAAATGCCAACAGATAATGCTTGCTTTTTCTCCTTTGCATTGAGAACTAAATTCAGAGCATCATCAAGATTATCAGTATACTGATCAAGGTAACCGGTATCAATTCTTTTTTGTAACCTTTCTTTATTTACCTCAATTCCCAGAAATGCAGCGCCATTCATTGTTGCTGCTAAAGGCTGAGCACCACCCATTCCTCCTAATCCGGCAGTCAGAATGAATTTTCCCTCTAATGAACCGTTAAAATATTTCTTTCCGCACTCTGAAAATGTTTCATAAGTGCCCTGTAATATTCCTTGAGTTCCTATATATATCCAGCTCCCCGCAGTCATCTGCCCGTACATTGTTAATCCTAACGACTCGAGCCTTCTGAATTCAGTCCAGTTAGCCCAATCTGGCACAAGCATGGAATTTGAAATTAAAACCCGGGGAGCATTAAGATGAGTTCTGAAAATACCTACCGGCTTCCCGGATTGAATTAATAGAGTCTCATCGTTTTCAAGACTCCTGAGTGAACTTACAATTGCATTATAACATTCCCAGTTCCTTGCTGCTTTTCCTTTGCCGCCATACACAATTAATTCAGAAGGATTTTCAGCTACGTCCGGGTCAAGGTTATTCATCAACATTCTTAACGCCGCTTCCTGTATCCATCCTTTGCAGCTGAGAACATTTCCTATAGGAGCAATGATGTCATCTTTTATTTCTTTAGAAATCATTTATTAACCCTTAAAATGATTCTCCAGTAACCTATTATATTGAATTAACATCGATTTATAAAGCCATTTTTTAATAAACCAGGCTTTGCTCATCCGCTTCTGGAGAAATTTAAGATTATTTTCTATTTGATATTTGAGCCTTGTTCTTTCATCCTTGGTTAATTTAACCGGATTTTCATTACTATTTATTTTATCAAGAATTGATTGAAAAGATTTTGATTCAGCGAAAAATTTATTATCTCCTTCAATTTGCTTCAATGATTGCTTTAGAAAAGTAGATATTAACCTTTTCTCACTTTTATCGAATTCAAAATTATAGTTGGTGAATAGTTTCTTCATTGTGTTCCGTGAATGATTTAAAAGAGAATAATTTGTCCTTTATTGCCTGATAACCGGGTTTAATTACGTTATAGATATAATGGAGTCTGTCTTTGTAAGGAATAAATGCTGATTTCATCGAATTGATTGTAATCTTTTCAATATCCTCAAGATTTAGGTTGAAATATTTTATTGCGGTTAAAAATTCCTTGGTCATTGTAGTATCGCTCATTAATCGGTCATCCGTATTAATTGTTACTCTGAATTTTTCCTTAAATAGAATTCCAAAAGGATGATTTTCGATCTTATCAACAGCACCGGTATGTACATTGCTAAGTAAACAGATTTCGAGAGGGATTCTTTTATCCAGTACATATTGTGCAAGGTCTCCAAACGCTACAACTTTTCCCTCCTTATCTAAAGTAATATCCTCTTTAAGATGAGTTGCATGCCCTATCCTATGAGCCCCGCACCATTGAATTGCTTGCCAGATTGATTCCTTGCCGAATGCTTCTCCTGCATGGATGGTGATATTGAAATTCGCTCTTTGGCAAAACTGGAAAGCCTCAATATGCTTTTTAGGAGGATATCCACCTTCTTCACCGGCTAAGTCAAATCCAACAACTCCCTGGTTACGAAAGTCGATTGCAAGTTCTGCAATTTCCAATGTATTTTGCATATTACGCATACCGCATAGGATAAGTCCATATCCTACTCCGAAATCCTGCTTTCCTTTTTCAAGTCCTTCAAGTACAGCAGTAACAATCTCTCCATGGTATAAACCTTTTGATGTACAAAAAACAGGGGCGAATCTTGTTTCCACATAACAAACGCCATCATTTTTCATATCTTCCATCATCTCGTAGGCAACCCTGAATAACGCTTCTTTAGTCTGCATTACTGCACATGTATGTTCAAATCCCTGAAGGTATTCTACCAGGTTTCCTTTATTTGCCCCCTGATGAAACCAATTGCCAAGTTCTCCTGCATCCTGGGTGGGCAGTTTGGTATATTTTAGCTCTTTTGCTAAATCAATCACGGTCTGCGGTCTTAAGCCGCCATCAAGATGGTCATGAAGAAGAACTTTGGGGGTTGATTTAATGATCTGTTCGGTAGTCAAATTCACCTCTTTTTAGATGCAAAAATATTGTTTTATACCTGCAAAATCAATTAAACTTAATTCTAATAATCAATAATCAGAAAATCTTCTGAATAGGGATGGTATAATGGGTCCATTAACATTAAATTTCTTGACTATACTACACTAAAGTTTTAACTTTAAATGTTTATTTTAGTTTAATGGAGTAAGAATGCAAAGTTCAAAAATATTAGTAATCAGTGCACTTTTTCTCGGTATGTTGTTTACCGGTTTTCAATGCGCCTCAACCGAACTTACAAGCGCTAAATTGTATATTCAGCAAAAAAACTATACTAAAGCCTTGGAAGTGCTGAGAAAAGATGTTGAGAAAAATCCCCAAAGTGACGAGGGCTATTATCTAATGGGTACTATTTACGGAGAAAAGGGGCAATATGATTCACTGGTTGATGCATATAATAAATCTTTGGCCATAAGTAATAAATTTGAAAAAGATATCACAAACCAGAGAGTTCATTACTGGGTTACCTTGACTCAGGCTGGTGTCGCCTCTTTTAAGAGAGTTTCTGTAAATCCGGATAAAGACAGTGCTAAAATCAATTTAGATAAAGCAGCTTTTTCCTTTCAGCATGCCATTGCAATGGAACCGGATTCAGATTATACCTACTACCTTTTGGCATTGGTTTATATGTCACAACAACAATCTGATAAAGCGATAAGCCCTCTTGAACAGTATATAGCAAAAGGCAAAACTGCAGATGGTTATGTCTATCTTGGCAGTATTTATTATGATAAAGGAAATAGGCTGAAAGATTTATATGCACAGAAGAAAAATATCCAGGACAGTCTTTCTTACATGGAAAATTTTAATAAGGCTATTTCAATTCTGGAAGAGGGAAGAGCAAAATATCCAAACGATGCAAAACTCCTTGGTACGTTATCTTCCGCATATGTAGGAGCTAACAAATTATCTGTTGCTATGGGAGCATTCAAATCTCTTGCAGAAAGCAATCCCAAAAAAGAAAATTACTATAATTATGGCGTGGTTCTATTAGGAGCAGATCAATTTGAGAATGCAATTGAGCAATTCAAAAAATCTCTGGACCTGGATCCCAATTATCAGAATGCCATTTATAATATTGCCGTCGCTTATGTAAAATGGGGAACTGATATTAACGCGAAAGCCGAAGCTAAAAGTGAAAAAGATGAAACCTACAAGGACAAATATCGTCAGGCAATTCCATATCTTGAAAATTATACCACACTGGATAATAACGATGTTAAAATTTGGGATTTGTTAGGTAAAGTTTATGCCGTTTTAGGAATGTCAGATAAGGCTAAAGATGCATATGATAAAGTTGATCAGTTAAGAAAAAAATAAAAAGGACATTTATATTAAAATGAATCAAAATCCGCCGCAAGGCCAACAGATAAATATTGAATTGGGTGAAAAGGAAGCCGAAGGGATTTATTCCAACTTGGCAATTATCACTCATTCACCGGCAGAATTTATCATAGATTTTACTCGAATTGTTCCCGGAGTACCTAAAGCAAAAGTATTATCTAGGATAATTACAACTCCTCAACATGCAAAAATGCTTATGAGGGCACTAAAGGAAAATATTGATAAATTCGAATCCAGGTTTGGCGAAATTAGAACTGAAGCCCCGCCTGACCAGCATTTTGGATTTATTCCCCCCGTTAATAAGGATGAAAAACCAAACTGATAAATAGAAGTAATTACCTCTTTTTCGGTAAATAATATCAGTTTAAATAAAATGAAGGTAGATTCTACATTAAATAGAATCTATTTTCATTTAATAGCTTTTTTTATTGTTGTACTATTTCGGTACAGTAGTTGATGCTAGGTATGATATTAATACTGCTATTATTTATTTAAAAGAGGTTCTATGCTAAAATTAAATTTATACCTGTTGGGGTATATCTATTTTCTTGCGGTTATATTTCAAGGTTGCGTCTCCCTTCCATCCGATCTGATAATGCCGCAATGGGACACAGATTTAAATGTCCCTATAACTACTAAAAATTATACCCTCGATGATATTGTAAAATCTCAAAATTATATAAGCATAAATCCTTCTGATAATACTTATTTAATCTCCAGTGATTCTCTCAACCAGGAAATACCAATATCTAATTTTATTCAGATTAACACGGAAACCTCTACCCCTACTGCACCGGTTCCCGCAGATAACAAAACTACAGTATCTGCATATTTACCATTCCCTGAAGGAGCTAAATTAAGCCAGGCAGTAATTACTCAGGGTAAATTTAAAGTTGTGGCTCATAATACTTTTTCAATTGATGCTCAGCTAACTCTGAATTTCCCTGGTGTTACAAGGAATGGGGCATCAATACCGGTTACCTTTACCGTTCCTGCATACTCCAATAGCACTATACAATTAGTCGGTTTTGCAAACACTCAGTATATACAGCCTGCAAATCAGGATACCTCTAAAAATGGCCAGTTATGGATTACCGCTAGCGCCACTTCATCAACAGGGCTTATATATATAACTTTTGAATCTTATACGTCTGATTTCAATTTCTCGTCAGCCGTCGGCTATCTGCCTAAAAAATCACTTGGTACGCATAGCAATAGTTTTCCCTTAAACCTTGGGGACGCTTCAAAATACCGCGATAAAGTTGTATTGCAAAATGGTTCCTTATCCCTTACCGGTAAATATAAGTCGATATCTGCAAATCCCTTCCTTGTTGGTGTTAATAATTTACGCCTGGTAGGTAAAAGAAATGATAGTCATCTCACTGATACTCTCAAATTCATAGATGCAACTTCTAATTCATTCACGTTTGATGCATCAGGCAATTATTCCACAGTGTACAATGAACATAATAGCAATATTACAAGTTTTATTACTTTCCTTCCCGATTCAATATTTGTTAGTGCAGAATATATTATGAATTATGATAATAGCACGGCCTACAAGACTGTTAGAATGGATGATTCTATTTCATTTACTACTCGATTTACCTCACAAAGTATTTTAAGCATAGCGCAGACAACTTTTACCGATACAGTTAATATTGATATTGATCATGATAAAAGAGATCAGATCCAAAATGGGAAAGGCGCTCAGTTGAATGTCGATTTCCAGAATGCCATCCCTCTCAATTCCTGGGTCAAAGTTACATTAACTGATATTAACTACCACCCGCTCCTCATAAATGGTTCTAAATTTATAATTACTAAAAATAGTAATGGAACGGATTCTGTTAATATTCCTGGCTCCCAGACTGATGTTAATGGAATTTTTGTAAATACTTCTTCTGCTAAGACTTCAATTACGCTTGATTCCCTTCAGATTAGACAATTTTCTCAGAATGCATATCATGCTATAATTTCCGTAACTGTTGAAACTTCTCACCAGTCTGTTCCCGTTGTAGTCCATGCAACCGATTGGATCAAACTCAATATCTACGGCAGGGTTACCTACACTGTCAAAAATAATAATTAGGAGGGATAACAATGAAAACAATAATACGCTTGATAATAATTTCACTTGGTTTATCCTTACAGGTATTTGCACAGTTTGGTTCGGTAGGTGCGTTGGATTCAAGAAGCATGAGTATGGGTAAAACTTATAATGCCTCAACATCCGGTATCTATTCCATTGGAATAAATCCCGCTAATATGATGTTCTCTCCTCAGAACCACTTCGAATTTTCAACTGTGTTCCCTTTGCCGGCTATAAGTATGAGAGCAGGTACTAATTTCATGTCTTTTACTGATCTAAATTATTTCTTCGGCGGAGATAACGGGAATGCACGGGTTTTAACTCCTGCAGATAAACAAAGGTTGGCGGATCTTTTCAGCAACTCTGGAAAGGTATTCGCAGATCTTTCATTAAATGAGTTTTCTGCAATGTATAGATCTACTCCCAATGTCGGGGCCTTTGCATTCTCAATGGTAGATTATATCGGACTCAGCTTTACCGTCCCTAAGTCTATCGTCGACCTTAGCTTAAATGGAAATCAGTCTAACCAGATCTATTCATTTAATGACGCCGCTACTAAAAGCTGGTGGATCAGAGAATATTCTTTGTCCTATGCAAGGGAATTACCTGAAATAAACCAGAAACTGTTTGATAAAATTGCTGCCGGTATTTCCTTAAAGTTAGTTAACGGTTTTGCTTATGTCGGTATGGATCATATCAATACTTCACTTAGTACCGGTGCCTCAAACTCGATTAACGGAACAGCTGATATGACTGAGTTAATGGCCTTCTCGCCAAGCTTTGGATCGGTCTATGACTTTGACTCTTCCGATACTAAGGCAAGTATGGGCCCCTTTCCTAAAGCTGCAGGTTCAGGATTAGGCATCGATTTAGGTGTCTCCGCTTCAATGGATCAGGTCTGGAGATTTGCACTCTCAATTACTGATATCGGTAGTATTAAATGGGACCAGTACACTGCACAGTATTCCGGGTCAGGTAATTTTACAGTAAATGATTTAACCGATAAAACCCAGCTCGACTCTCTTAAAGACAAAATGGTAGGTAAAGGTGCATTCAATAGCGGTTTTACAACTAACTTGCCTACTGCACTAAGGGCTGGTGTTTCGTATAACCTTGTAAATATTGTCCCCGGTTCTATGCTTCTTGCTTTTGACTATAACCAGGGTTTCAATGATTCCCCCGGTAATAGTAAAAATCCAAGATTCTCTGTAGGCGTCGAATGGACACCTATCGGATTCTTTATTCTTAGAACAGGCTGTACCGTCGGAGGATTAGACGGATTTGGATGGGGACTCGGTATCGGTCTCGATGCCGGACTTGTTGAGTTCAACTTTGCAACTTCCGATATGAACCAGGTTGTCTCTGGAAACAGTGCCGATATGTTTACAGTCGCCTTCGGTTCCAGATGGAAGATTAACTAAAATGTTATTGACGGATCTTCGGCAGGTTATAAATAGCTGCTGCTAAAAAGATCAGGTTTGCAAGCCAGGCAGTTAGGATAGGATTCATCGCATCATTCTTTCCGAATGCCTGGCTTATTTTCATAAATACCAGGTAAATAAAAGTTACAAGTATATTAATTCCTACGTGAACTGCTATCCCGCCCCTTCTTTTATTAGCCGATATCGGCAAACCAAAGAAAACTATAATAAAACTCGCCATTGAAAATGAGTACCTTGAATAATATTCAATTAAAGTATCCGTAGGATCATTGCCCGCCTGTTGCTGCGTCTTGATAAGCTTTTTTAACTCTCCAAAATTCATCTCTTCAATCTTCTGCTGCTTTGAATCTAATTCATTGGGAGTAAATTGTAGATAGTTTAAAGCAAGTGTATCAAAGTAAAACGTGTTCTCTCCATTCTCTCTGAAGATCCTTCTCGTCCCGCTCCTGGCTATCCAGCACCTGCGCAGCGTATCATAATTCATTTTCGAAGCATCAATCCTGGATTCCATCTTGGTCGGATCATCTGGCTGGAATTCCTGTATGCTTACCCGTATTGCCTGGTTCGATGAATTATCAAAAAAGGAAATACTTACTATCCTCGATTTCGAATCCTGGAAAAATAAATTAGCTCCCGCATAGTTTACCCCGCGCTTAAGATAAGTCATCTCAATATTAACCTTTATCTTATTTGCCATCGGTACCACGTACCCCGCAAAATATATCGAGAGCATGCTTATTATGAAGGAGGCTACCAGGAAGGGAAGCATAAAACGGTACATGCTTATACCGCTCGCTTTGATTGCTGTTAGCTCACTTAAACTTGAAGATTTACCGGCCACAAATAGTGCTGCAAAAAGTACCGATACAGGTGTGATAAGACGAATTATTTCCGGCGAAAATACAAGATAATAATGAAAAATAATTGTGGCCGGTACACTTTGATCTATAAAATCATCCAGATTCTCCATCATATCTATAACTACAAATATCAGCGTAAATGCAATCAGCCCAAAAAATATTGTCTGAAGAAACTGCTTTACCAGATATTTATCTATTATTTTCATTTAGTCTCTTCTTCTATAGTCTGCTGTATTTCCCGCCATTGCTTTGGAAGAAATATTTTAAGAAAATCAAATTTAATAATCACTGCTTCCCTTGCTGCCCTTATCATCAATATCAAACCCGCTGCTCCTAATAATACATTTGCTGACCACATCCCCCAGAACGGAGATAACATATCCCTGTCTGCAAGTTTCTCTCCCCCTATTAAAAATGCCCAGTAAATAACAAAAAAGAAAAGACTAATGCTTGCTGCCATCCCAAACCCTCCCTTCCTTACCATAACCCCTAACGGAGCTCCTAACAGAATAAATATTACACATGCAGCAGGTAGGGCATACTTTTTATTTATCTCTACCCGGTACCTGTCTATCTGCTTTTGGAATCCCTCTATCCGGTTATAATTGGCAACAATAGCACCCTTAGCTCTCTGTACATTTTCTATGGCTCTTAATAAAACCAGGTCTTTCGAATAAATATTAGCAACTACGGGGATACTCCTGGAATAAGCTGCATTCTTGAAAAAGCGATTATTTGTTTCGCTAATAAGTAATTTATCATATACAGAACGGTCTTTCGTTAAACTGTCAACAATAATCTGCATGTCATGTGTACTTAGCTCACGGTCACCTCGCTGTCCTCCCGGTGCTGACTGCTGAAATGAGAACTGATCCGCATCCATTGCAATCTTATGCCTCTCAAATACAAGCTTCCGGTAAAGATTTGTCTGACCTACTCCCGACTCATGTATCTCCCCGTTATGTAAATCCATTACCAGCTTTGTTTGATCTTTCGAAAAGAATATCCTTCCTTTTAGTGCTGTAACTACGTTAATTTTATTCGGATTTGTATAATCATATATAGTAATATTTGATAGTTCATTGGTCTTTTTATCAATTCCCCTCACTAATATTGCATAATTCGATACTTCCTGCGAAAATACTCCTGGCTCTAATGATAATGTCGGCTTCTGCCTCGAAATATCCTGCATAAGCACCTTTGCCTGATGATTTGCATCCGGCAGAACATCATTATTGAATAACAAAAGCAGATATCCTACTACTATCCCCCCGATTATTGGCGCTATCATCATTTTGTACAGACTTATTCCCGAGGATTTCATAATCGTTACTTCATTATTCTGTGACATATTCCCAAATGCCATCAGCGTTGCTACTAATGTTGCCATCGGAACTACCAGCACAAGCATCCACGCCAGGTTAAACATTATTAATTTGATAATTATCCAGGCATCAAGACCTTTCCCTATTAAACGATCGGCAAATCTCATCATAAACTGCAGTAGAAATATGCACATCAGGGAAATGATCGAAAATATGAATGGTAAAAAGTGGTTCCTTAGTATATATTTATATAAAATCATGAATTCAAAATATGAAAAGAGAAAAAGTTTAACAAGGAAGTAAATCTTATCAATATGTTTCTTATATTAATATATATACAATTATAATGATTAAGAAAGCTTACCTTGCAAATTAGATATTTCAACTTATATATATATAATTTTATTCTGATTATTAATAATCTCAATAGTTAAAAAAATTGAAAGGAGCTGAATTTGATAGAAGTTATACCATTTATTAACGCTAATAAGGAAAAATATATCGATGAGCTTAAGGATTTTCTTAAAATCCCAAGCATCAGTACTCTCCCCGAATATAAAGACGCTATCAACAGTGCCGCCGACTTTGTTGCAAAAAAATTGAAGGCTGCCGGTATAAGCAGAATAAATATATTCAAAACTGAAGGACACCCAATTGTATACGGCGAATGGCTCGGCGCCCCCGGTAAACCAACTGTCTTAATATATGGCCATTACGATGTCCAACCCGTTGACCCCATTGAATTATGGAATCACCCCCCCTTCGATCCTTTTATAAAAGATAACAAAATATATGCACGCGGCGCTACCGACGATAAGGGTCAACTCTATATGCATATCAAAAGCGTTGAAGCTTATTTCAAAACAAGAGGCAGCCTCCCCCTTAATGTAAAATTTCTTATTGAAGGGGAAGAAGAAATAGGAAGCGAAAACCTCGAAAAGTTTATCAATGATAATACCGAACTTCTTAAATGCGATTCGGTCCTTATATCCGATACGGAACTTTATGAAGCAGGACTCCCGACCCTTACTTACGGCCTCCGGGGCCTCGCTTATATGGAGGTCGAGCTTACAGGACCTTCCCAGGATTTACATTCAGGTAGCTTCGGTGGTGCTGTCGCTAATCCCATAAATGTACTTGCTGAAATGATTACTAAGCTCCATGATAAAAATGGTAAAATTACTGTCCCTCATTTCTATAATAATGTTAAAAGACTTACTAAAAAAGAAAAGAACAATTATAAACGGTTAAAATTCTCTGATAAAAGATTAGCCCGGGAACTTGGCGTAAAAGAATTATATGGTGAAAAAGGTTTTACTACTCTGGAAAGATTGTGGGCAAGACCAACACTCGACTGTAATGGTATATTCGGTGGTTTTACCGGTAAAGGCGCTAAAACAATTATCCCTTCAATGGCTACTGCAAAGATAAGCATGCGCCTCGTCCCCGATCAGGATCCTAAAAAAATAATAAAAGAATTTACTAAGTATGTCAAAAAATTAGCTCCTAAGTCAGTTAGTATAATTGTCCGTGAGCTTCATAGTGCATTCCCTGTACTTACTCCTTTGGGGGATAAAGCCGCAGTTGCAGCCTCTGTTGCAATGGAAAAAGCATTTGGTAAAAAAACCGTTTATGTCAGGGATGGGGGATCGGTACCTATAGTAACTGTATTTACTAAAAAATTAAAAGCTCCCACTGTGTTAATGGGTATGGGTCTGAATTCTGAAAACCTTCATTCTCCAAATGAACATTTTGATCTGAACCATTTTCATCTGGGCATTATCAGTTCTGCATATTTTATGGAAGAGTATTCCCTATAAATAATATTATACACATATCCGGCATGAAATATATAATCGGGTTAATTTGCTTTACTCTCCTCTCAATTGCACTGTCTCATTGTGGCGGTAAAAAAGAGGAACAGAATAAATCTCCTGAAAGCTATCAGGTCGAAAATTCTCCTCAGAAGGATGCCGATATTCAGCGCTATAATCTTGAAATAAGAAAGAAAAATACCCCTGTTAGATTCCCCGGTGATACAATAGCAATTATCGAATATGTTCTTAATAATTACCCGGAAGGTACCTACTTAATGAGCTTCGATAAAACCCTAACCTATAATGTCCCAAAACCCGCCCTTATTTATATAAATCAGGAAGGGAATCAGTACGCTCTTGGAGTAATCGCACGCTCTAAACCCGGCGAGCGCTTAATTGAATCTAAAAATATTATCGGCTACGATCAAAGTAATATTGACCTCGATAGCACCAAACTTGGAACCGCCTTTTTCTATCTGTCCCTTTTCCAGATCATTGATAATCAGATAATAACCCTCTGGGAAGCCCCCATTCCCTCGCATGGAGGTCTTAACAGTATTTCGATGAACAGATGGGCTTATAATGGTACACCCTACGTAGATATCAATTTCCACTATGCACAGGGGATCGGTCATATTGATTATAATTACTTCCTTATAAATGGATTGACTTCTTTCCCTCACCTTTTAATGACATATAAAGGAATTAACTTCAAACGTACTATCGCTAATGTAAATAATGATAAATACCCTGATTATATGGAATATCTCTATATCGATAACGGAATTAAGGTTATAGAACGGGATTCTATCCCGTTTGTCTGGAGCGCCAGGGATAGTGTTTATATAAACACAAGGAATAAAAAACAGACTCGGCCTTATTAAAAAAATATATATCTTTACACTACCAAACCTTCGGGGTTTTTCTTAACCTCGGAGGTTTCTGGTTTAGGTATTCCTTTAACCTTTTAGGTTTATACCGATTGTTATTTTATCTTAAACATTATTCTATTATTTTATAATACCACAATTTATTACGATGCAAAAACGGAGATTTAATGGTTTCAAATGATGTAATTACATCACCTTTACAGGATTATTTTGTAACACTCGGATATAACTATGATCAGAGTAACGGAAAAAGTGTAATTAGATATTTCTCATCCCCTGAATCGGAGATAAATTCACTCTATAATGGCGTGGGTCTGGTCGATCTGTCCGCAAATGGAATTCTGGAACTGAACGGTAAGGATGTTCTCGATTTTCTCCATAGGATTACAACCAATTCACTTAAGGATTTGCCTAAAGAGGGGATTAGTAAAACTATTTTTACTACAGAAAAAGGAAAGATTATCGATACCGCCACTATTATGAATTTTGATAATTACCAGATCCTTTTCTGCAGTAGAGCTAATAAATTCAAAGTAAAGAACTGGATAGAAAAATACGTTATCTCTGATGATGTTAAGATTACAGATGTTCCCGGTAAATATATCCTGTTCCAGCTCATTGGCCCCCAGGCAGATTCTTTTATTACCCTCATTTGCGGAAATTATGTAAACAATATGCAGGCTGATAAGTTTAGAGTCGTAAACTGCGACGGTATGATGTTCTTTACTGCAAAGTTTATCGACCAAAAGGGTAACCCGCTGTATTGGGTCCTGGCTGATGTTACAAACGGACAGAAATTAACCTCATATCTTAATGATACCCGTGGACCATTCGATTTCAATTTCATCGGTGAGGATGCATGGAATTCCTATCGTATTGAACAAGGCATCCCTGTAGCTCCGTTTGAGATAAATGATCAGTATAATCCCCATGAAGTCAATCTTCTTGATAGGGTAAGTTTTACTAAGGGCTGCTATATAGGGCAGGAAGTAATTGCCCGCCTTGATACTTATGACAAAGTCCAGAAACAGCTTTTTGGAGTAATATTCCCTGAACCCATTGCCGAAAATGAACAGTTCCAGCTATTCGATGAGGAAGGAAAAGAAGCCGGTTCAATAACTTCTTCCGCATACTCGTACAAATTAAATAAGTATATCGGCCTCGGAATTATCAGAAAATTATATCTTCAGGAGGGCTTTCAGTTAAAAGCCCGGAATGCATCAAAAAACATGACAGTTTCTCTCACTCCCTTACCATTTAAAAAATGAAAATCTATACCAAAGGTGGCGATAAAGGAGAAACTGCCCTTCACGGCGGTAAACGCGTATCCAAAGATATAATTAGAATTGAAGCTTATGGAACAATTGATGAACTTAATTCGTTTATAGGTTTAGCAGACACTGAAATCAAAGATCAGGATGTAAAAACTGTTCTTAACAAGATTCAGAACTATCTCTTTGTTCTTGGTGCCGATCTCTCTTCCCCTGAAATTGAAGAGAATAAGCACAAAAATATTCCCCGGATCACTGAAGAACATTGTGCTGATCTGGAAAATGAGATTGACCACTTCGATTCGCTTAATGAAGAACTACGGAACTTCATACTTCCCGGTGGATCTAAAGGCGCTTCCTTGCTCCACGTATGCAGAACAGTCTGCCGCCGGGGGGAACGACAGGTGGTCACGCTAAACAAAAATGAGATAATCGGTAATAATATCATTATCTTTCTTAACAGGTTAAGCGACCTGTTTTTCGTTCTTGCACGCTATCAGAATAAAATTTCAGGTGTCCCCGATATTAAATGGGTTCCCTGATCTCCTGCCTTTTATGGGGGTGAATTTGGTTTCGACAGGGTTATAGAGACATTGAACTGCGCATCGTGTTCCCCGAAAGCACGTTAAAAACTTGGGAACAAAAATATAACTGGCGAATATAACTACGCCTTAGCCGCTTAATAAAATAAGTGACTCGTTCACCGGGTGTTCGCATACCGGTATTCGGATGAACGACGTTTAGGTATGATAGCTGATCCCCACGCTC
>JARLHC010000169.1 GCA_031292455.1 Ignavibacteriaceae bacterium | reverse complement strand
TCATTCCGATTATCAGGATCCTAACCTCCCGGCTGCAAGCTACAGCCTCGCATGTAATCTTGAAGGTAAAGGCGTCTATTCTTTCTGCATGTGCCCGGGAGGTATTATTGTCCCCGCTGCAACCGCCCCGGGTGAAATTATTGTTAATGGCATGTCTTTATCCCGAAGAGATTCTCCGTTCGCTAATTCGGGGCTTGTTATCGCTGTAGATGAAAGGGATTGGGCTGTCTATGACAAAGAATATCCCTTCTCTGCCCTCCAGCTCCAGATTGATGTTGAACATAAAGCCTTCGAACTTGCCAACAGAACTCAGAAAGCCCCGGCACAAAGATTAACAGATTTTATGAATAATAAACTCTCAACTGATTTACCCCCGACTTCATATATCCCGGGCTTGACTTCAGCCCCTCTTCATGAGGCTCTTCCTGATTTTGTGGTAAAAGGATTAAAAAGAGGCATGAATATTTTCAATAGATATCTTAAAGGATATTATAGCGAGGAAGCCCAGCTTGTGGCTGTTGAAAGTAGAACAAGTTCTCCTGTCCGGGTTCTTAGAAACAGAGAAACTTATATGGATGTTACTGTTGAAGGATTATTCCCCGCCGGCGAAGGTGCTGGTTATGCAGGTGGAATTGTCTCCGCTGCTATTGATGGGGAAAATTGTGCAGGCGCTGTGGCCAGGTATCTGAACAATTAAATAAATATATTGAAGATTATGATTTTCAGGCTCTTCATATTATCGATCTTATTAATTCCTCTGCAGCTTAATGCACAATATCAGAATATTAAGGTTAATTCATCAGGCAATGATCCCGAAGAAGTTTCAATTGCTGTCAATCCCGTTAATCCTGCTAACCTTACTATTGGTGCAAATATCTTTTATTGCTACTCTTCTACAAATAGTGGACTTACTTGGTCCCAGAAAAACCTTACTTCAAGCCTCTTCGGCGTTTGGGGTGATCCTTGCTTGATTTATGATGCAATAGGAAATCTTTTCTATAGTCATTTATCCAATACTCCATCTCCGGGTTATTGGGTTGATAGGATCGTTGTCCAGAAATCCTCAGATAACGGCGCTACATTTAATCAGGGTGTCGGGATTGGTTTTAATAATCCCAGGGAACAGGACAAGGAATGGTTGAGTGTAGATCTCCAATACAATAGAAATTATCTCTATACTAGCTGGACTGAATTCGATAGTTATGGAAGTACCTCTTCTGCTGATAGCTCCCGGATATTATTCTCAAGATCAACTGATCATGGGGATACTTGGACTAACCCGCTAAGATTAAGTGAAAAAGGAGGAGACTGCATCGATTCAAGTAATACCGTCGAAGGGGCAGTTCCTGCTGTAGGTCCGAATGGGGAAATATATGATAGCTGGGCTGGGCCTCTGGGAATTGTTTTTACTAAATCAACTGATCAGGGATTAAGTTTTGAACCAAATCAGGTGATTATACCCATTCCCGGCGGATGGGATTTTAATGTCCCCGGTATTTATCGATGCAACGGTCTCCCCATTACTGCCTGCGATACCAGCCATGCTTCTACGCGGGGTAATATTTATATCTGCTGGGGTGATCAGAGAAATGGTTCCGACAATTCGGATGTCTTTTTAATTAAATCTACCAACGGGGGAAATACCTGGAACTCCGTGAAAAAAGTAAATAATGATAATACTGCCCGCCACCAGTTCTTCCCTTGGATGACCATTGATCAGACTACCGGACATTTATTTTTTGTCTTTTATGATAGAAGAAGTACTATTGGAAATGCAACCGATGTCTATTGTGCCGAATCTGTCGATGGCGGAGATTCATTTAACAATTTCAAAATAAGCCAGTCTTCTTTTACTCCAACTTCAACTGTCTTTTTTGGCGATTACACTGGTATCGCCGCTTTTAACAGGAAAGTCTATCCGGCATGGATGCGACTTGATAATGGTATTTTAAGCGTGTGGACTGCACCTTTCACAGATACAGCATCTGTCACTCCCGTTGAACTGACACAGTTTACTTCTTCCATAAATAATAAAATTGTGGAACTATCCTGGCACACCGCTACTGAAATCAATAACTATGGCTTTGAATTGGAAAGAAAGTTTGAAGATAATTCCGCCTGGATTAATATTGGTTTTATTAAAGGGAAGGGAACTAGCACCTCCGCTAACAGCTATTCATTTAAAGATTCCCCTTCTAAAGCCGGCACTTATAAATATAGGTTAAAACAAATCGACCTTAATGGCCGGAATAATTATTCAAATGAAATTGAAGTTGTTTTTAGCAATGTCTTTAGCTTTAGCTTAAATCAAAACTACCCAAATCCGTTTAACCCATCAACAATAATAAGCTATCAATTGTCATCAGGGGGTTTGGTTACAATTAAAGTTTATGATGTACTTGGGAATGAGATAACCACCCTTGTCAATGAAATTAAACAGAGCGGGGTTCATGAGATAAATTTTGATGCATCAGAATTAAGCAGTGGAATCTATATGTACAGAATGACAGTTAACAATTTTACTCAAATTCGCAAAATGATCCTTCTGAAATAAACACCAGTATACAAATACTACCCAATTTTTGACCCTGATTATTTTTATAAAAATATGCTTTCAAAACGATTTCAAAACGATTTCAGGATGGATCCTTCCGGATTGATCTTTTGCTGCTTCCTTAATACCCATACGATATCTTTCAGAACTTCAACTTCCTCATTCCAATATGGCATATCGCAAAATCATATTTTACTGGATCAGTTGAATCGAATTTCCTCAGATTCTCTGTTATCTCTTCTGCCATCTTCCAGCTTACATTCCTGAGTTGTGTCAATTTCAATTCTTTACAGATTCTGGCTATATGTGTATCAACCGGTATGACCAATTTATTCGTCGGTATCTCTTTCCATATTCCGAAATCAAGCTCATCCTTCCTCACCATCCACCTCAGAAATAAGTTCATTCTTTTACAGGCGCTTCCTACTGAAGGTAAGGGGAACATGAATCTGAGCCCTCGCGTCAGGGCTCTCTTACTCTCAAAATAATCGATAAACGATTGTGAAAATCCTTCAATTGCATTCTTTATATTTTTATCTCTTTCGTTACTGAATCTTAGAAAATAATTTCTTAATGACCCATGCTCTTTATACATGGCATTGAGTGACTTAAATAACCAAACAGTATCATGCCCTGTATAAAATCTGTGGGAAATCAACCTTATCCTCTTTTCATCATTGTGATTGAAATTAATAATAAACTCATATGGATTTTTTCCAGTTGCCTCTATAATATTCTGCTGGCTTTTAATTATCTGTTTGATATTACCGTAAGCAAATATTGAGGAAATTAACCCCATAGCTTCAATATCTAAATCATTCTTAAAAAGATGCAGTAATTCTAATGGATCAGGCGAAATTTGTGATTTGTCAAACGCCCTGTAGTGAGTTTCAAGCTTTTCTTTTAATTTCATTTGAACCTAAAATGCCTATAAAAGTGCATAAATTCAATAAAAAATAAATTGAACATTTCGGAAAATACTTTTTATATTTGGGCATTAATTTTATTTACATAGTTTTTTCATTTCTTTATTTAATATTTCACCCTGAAGGAGATCTTTATGGCAGAACAAAAACCCTTCGTCCCTTTCGTTTCTCCAAATTCTGATATGCCTGAATTCACTATACGTGCCTTATTAATTGGCCTCGTTATGTGCGTCGTTCTCGGCGCTGCCAATGCTTATCTTGGATTAAAGGCAGGGATGACTATTGCTGCTACTTACCCGGCTGCCGTTATTGGTATGGCTATTTTAAGAATTTTCAAAGGCTCTATCCTTGAAGAAAACTTTGCTCGTACTGTCGGTTCCATTGGCGAATCGGTTGCGGCAGGTGCTATTTTTACTATCCCTGCATTTCTTATTGCCGGGGTTTGGCAGGACTTCTATTCAGTTCAGCATTATCTCGAAGCTACTGCTATAATGTTAGTCGG
>JARLHC010000045.1 GCA_031292455.1 Ignavibacteriaceae bacterium | reverse complement strand
TTAAAGGAAGAAGGTATTCCTCTATAAGAATCTGTAATGTTATATTATTAGAACTATTGTTATATGGCAGAATCAATGCAGCTGTTTCAGCAAGATCACGAACACTTTCAAAACATTCATCAAAGAGCCATTGAGGAGTCCTGGCTAGATCAACAGCCCATTGCTTTAATCTTTTAACTGAAACTACTCGTTTAATTTTACGCCCCAGCAATAAACTAATAGCCCATAATGAATCACACGGAGGAACTTTGTTAAAATAATTTACAAGCGCTTCTGTTTTGATATTATCATCTGTAGTCTCATCAAGCTCCTTAAATAAGCAGGCAAAATTATTCATTGTAAAACTTCCGCATTAATGCCTTCTTCACGGAGCCATTTGACAAATGGAGAAGAAAATCCGTGAGTGACCAGAATCCTGTCAGCTTCAGAGTGCTTAACTCCCTGAAGAAGTCCTTCCCAATCGGCATGGTCCGATAGTGGAAAACCACGGTCGAATGATGTGCGCTTTCTGTTTTTTCGTATGAGCATCCATCCGGATACAAATGCCGAAGAGTAGAAATGAAATTTATTTGCCCATTGTGAGAAATCCGTAGAAGGTGGAGCAATAACCATCGCTCCCGGGGAATGATACTCATCAATAAACTCATTTAAATTTTTGGTAGCAGAAAGCTTGATACCGCTTTCCCTGTAACAAACATTAATATCCTCTACAGCCGGATGAGTGTAGATAGGCCCGATTGATTCATCCAATCCCGCAATTACTCTCTGCGATTTACCCAGGGCATAACTAAATATAATACTTGTAATACCTGCTTCTTTATTCCTTTTCCACCAGGAGTTTATTTCATTAAATAGCTCCTTTTGTTCAGCCCATTTATATATTGGCAATCCAAATGTAGATTCTGTAATAAAGGTATGGCATTTAACAGGGGCAAACTTTTCGCAGGTAAAGTCCTCTTCAATTTTATAATCTCCGGAGATAACCCAAACTTCCCCTTTATATTCAATTCTTATCTGGGAGGAGCCGAGAATATGACCTGCGGGGTGAAAAGAAACTTTAACTCCGTCGAGTGAAATCTCTTGGTTATAATTTATTGTTTCGATATTTATTCGGCGGCCAAGGCGGTGTTTAAGAAGAAGTCCTCCCTGCTTAACTGTTAAATATGATTTAGAGCCGGGACGGGCGTGATCTGAATGTGCGTGTGTGATCAAAGCTTTATCTACTGATTTTGAGGGATCTACATAGAAACCGCCCGCCTCACAAAAAAGTCCTTTATCAGTTAATCTGACCAATGGAGTATTATTCATTTTATTATAGTAACTATTTGCACATTTTAAAGTCTAATAAAATAAAGAATATCAGGAAAAATAATTATGAGCAAAATCCTTCTTTTTATCAGTGTAATATTAATGGCTTCAATTTCCATTACATGCACATTGGAAAACTCAAATTATGATGATCAAAACTTACAGGTTCTTCAAGAAAAAAACTTTCAGATAACGCAGGGAAAATCCTTAAAACTGAACGCCTCATCGGGCAATATCGAAATTTCAACATGGGATAAAAATGAAGTTTATGTTAAAATTTCGGGAAATAACCGTGCAAAGGAGAAAGTTTCTTTTGCATTTAAGAATGATGAAAACGAAATAAGTGTAACGGCTGATACAAAGCATAGCTTCTTAAGCTTCTTAAGCTTCGGAAGCAGCGGAATTAGAATGAGGTTTGAAATAAAAGTTCCGAAGAATTTCAATCCTGAAACCAATACTTCAGGAGGGAATATTAAGTTAGAAGGATTAACCGGAAACGCCTATCTTAAAACATCCGGAGGTAATATTTTAATCAGAAATACATCCGGAAATATTAATACTACCACATCCGGCGGTGAAATTGTGGGAGAGAATATAGCCGGAAAGATTAAACTTTCTACTTCGGGAGGTAACATTTCCGCTACTGGTTTTAATGGAGATTTTGATGCCTATACAAGCGGTGGTAATATAAAATTAACAGGAAATGATTCAAGGATACATGCCGAAACTTCAGGAGGAAATATCAGGTTGGACTATATGGGAGAGAATAAAGGAATTGAGTTAAACACATCGGGCGGAAATATTGAAATTAATTTACCTGCTGATTTCAGCGCATCTGCAAAATTGTCAAGTTCCGGAGGGCGCGTTTCCTGCAATATGACAACGAATAATGCTACAGAAGTTTCAGGCAGTAGATTTATTGCAGATCTGAATAAAGGCGGTCTGGCTCTTTATGCTAAAACATCCGGAGGGGACATAACAGTTTCAAAAAGATAGTGATCTGGTTGAATCTCTCCAAGTACGCAGCCTGTGGTCAATTATAGACACAGGTTGCGCCGCTATTTTAATTCAATTCCCTATTGAGATATAGACTTAAGTTTTTTACCTTTAATTATTAACATTAAACGTATTATGAAACACCTGATATATGACTTTGTAAATGATGATGAATTGCTTCGTATTACCAACAAGATTAGGGAATATGAAAAACTTACTGCGGGAGAAATTTGTGTTAGCATCCGAGAGCATAAGACTTTATTACAATGGAGGAAACCGGTTGCTGAACTGGCTAAAAGGGAATTCGTAAGATTAGGAATAGGTAAAACAAGGGATAAAACAGGAGTACTGATTTATATCCTGCTGGAGGAAAGACAATTTTTTATACTTGCCGATTCGGCTATAAATGACAAAGTAACCGAGGATACATGGCATAAGATTAAGGACGGTATGCAGGAGTTTTTTGTTAATGGAAAATTTGCAAAGGGAATAATATACGGGGTAGAGAAAACAGGTAAGGTACTGGCAGAACATTTTCCCGTTAAGCCGGATGATACAAATGAAATACCGGACCGCGTGATATTAAATTAGAAGAAGCCGCCCATGGGAGCGGCTTTCATCATATCGGACACAGCTTAATTTATTGTTATAAAAGGGAGCACTTTATTTTTAATAGCTTCTTTAGGTACTGCCCCGATTACACCATCCACCAGGTTCCCATCTTTGAAAATGCCAAGAGTGGGGATACTTCTTATGCCGTATTTGATCGCAACTTCCTGGTTTTCATCTGTATTAACTTTTACAACCTTTAATTTTCCATTTAACTCTTCGGCTAATTCCTCGACAGAGGGAGAAACCATTCGACAGGGACCGCACCATGGAGCCCAAAAATCTACTAATACCGGGATATCTGATTTCAGCACTTCCTGATCAAAGTTGTTGTCCGTTCCTTCAACAGTAAATTTCATAATATTTCCTTTATTTCTTTATTCAATAAGATGTCAGAAATCAGGAAAGGATTCAAAAGGAAAGAAAAGGGCATTAATTTATAGTGATTAAGGATATGCATTACAATTTATTTTTATTTACTTTATCCTTAACAGTTAGAAATTAGTTCTTTTAAAGCTCTTTAAGGATTCAATCATTATTAGGATGAGTCAGATCAGATGTAATTTATACGCCGGTTAAGATTATAAATAAATTAACAGGAGATAATATGAAATCGAATAGCGTGCTTTTGATTGATAATGACGAGGAGTTTTTGACTATTGCTGCTGATTATCTTGTCGGAATGAAATTAAAACAGGTTGTAAGGGCTGTCTCTTCTGAAGATGCCGAAATAAAAATCCAAAACAGTCAACCCGACATAGTAATACTTGACCTGGGAATGAGGGATTCCGGAAAACTTTCATCCCTTATCAAGAATAAAACAAATGCCCCGATACTTATAATATCCTGCTATTATACGAACGATGATTATATAAAATTAGTAATGGGAATGGGAGCCGACGGTTTTTTCCTTAAAGAGGAAGTTAAAACTGCCTTTCCTAAGTTAATAAAATTCTTAAATACTGATTTTTATGACCTGTTAAGGAAAAATCTTTATATAATGAATTAAAAAGGATAAAACCTTACATCGTTCGGTTTATTGTTGTACAGCCATTTTACTTTAACCCATGCAGGATCAACAGCCGAGCCATGTGTACCGCCTCTGTCTGTAATAACCATTTTCGAATAATGCATGTCTGCATCATACAGGTAGAAATAAGCAATCTCTGTATCAAATATGTTGGATGCCCAAATATCTATTTTTACCGGTGAAGCGACACCGTCATTCAAACTGTCAAATAAACTTTCAAAGAAAAATGTATTCCTTCCGGTATTATTATTAAGGGTTTGCGCTGATGCAATTACATAGCCGTTGCTTGAATAAAATATATCCACTGAAGCCCTGCCTGCAGAATCAAGGACAGCGGCTGATCCGGATTTAAGTATAATTCCTCCCTGATGATTTAAGTTCGGATCAGCAGATTCCCAAATCTGAACAGGACCTAAGACAGTAATAGATGCATCGATAACAAGTGTTCTTTCCACAACAGCGTTAACTCCATCAGAAACTGTTATAACAAAGGCAGCAGACGTATCAATATAATTGGACAACACAAGACTAATAGTATGACTGCCGGTTTTAATGTTTATTAAACTGTCCGGCGTGGTTTTACCGGTATTTACTCCATCAAGCCATATTTGTGCTCCGGAAGGATCAGAATGAACAGATATGGTCCCGACAGGATTTGTTGTTACCGGATTATTGCTATTTGATTTACAGGAAGCAATACAGAGTCCCAGGATTAAAATCAGCGGCAGCACATAATATTTCTTATTCATTGGATATACCTTTTAAATTCAATGGATAAATTTAATCTGAAATAATTCATAATACAAAAAAGACGATCACTGCGTCCAATTGAATTCATAAAGACTTTTTAAGTTGGAAGAGGCGGAAAGATTGGAATAGTAAAAATAAATTTACTTCCTTTATTAAGTTCACTTTCTACCCAGATTTTGCCTCCATGTTTTTCAATTATTTCTTTGCATAACAGCAGACCAAGGCCGGTACCTTTTTCATTAAGGGTTCCATAGGTAGAGTAGTGATCGTTATTAAATAATTTCATCACATCCGATTTGACAAGACCGATACCGTTATCGGCAACATTGATTTCGAGAAAATTATCTTTCTTTGCCGCCGATAGTGCAACCGATCCGTTCTTATTTGTGAATTTGATCCCGTTAGTAATTAAATTACGCAGAACCAGTCTAAGCATATTCACATCCGCAAAAACGGTAACACCGTCTTCAATACTATTTATTATTTCAATCCCTTTTTGTTTAGCAGTTAAATTTAAAGCCCCGATAACTTTATTGACTTCATCCCTAAGGACGACAGTATCAGAATTTAATTCAAAGTTATTGGTTTGCAGCCTGGACCAATTGAGCAAATCAGTCAATAGTTCATATTGTTTGCGAAGAGCCGAATTAATGTTCCTGCTGCATTCTATAATATCATCCTTAGATAAAGAGTCAATATCATGGGCTAATATTTCGGAAAGCCCGATCAAAGTATTAAAGGGGGAACGTAAATCGTGGGCAATAATTGAAAAGAATTTATCTTTTGTAGCGTTAGATACTTTAAGATCTTCAGAATACTTAATACGCTGTTGTTCTGCATTCTTGCGTTCCGTAATATCTGTAAAAGAAGCTACTATCTTGCCGCTGCTATGGATCATGTTAACGGACATCAGTCCATACTTAACTTCACCATTTCTGTGATAGAATTTAAATTCATATTTATCGGGTGCGCTATTAGGATCGATAAGACGCAGGCGGTTATACTCCATTAAGCGTTCAAGCTCTTCCGGGGGAATTTGTTCAGTCCAGCTCATCCCAATAACCTCCTGCTTAGAGTAACCTCCCATCTGACAATAAGCATCATTTACCATCGAAATCGTAGTATCCGGGTCAATAATAGCGATTGCGGCTGAGTTATTTTCAAATATAGCGCGGAATTTTTCTTCACTTTCTTTTAATGCTTCTTCAGCTTGTTTACGTTCAGTAATATCCTGGATGGTCCCGATCATATTAGTAACATTACCTTCAACATCAAATTTCAGTTCGCCGAGTCCCCATACCCATCGGACTGCCCCATCCCTGGCTCTTATAATCTTATATTCCTTATTGAATAATTGTTTTTGACCGATAACATGATTCATAAAATAATGAAGCATTTCCTCCCTTTGATCAGGATGCACCAGAGAATTCCAGCTTTCAAGAGTTTTCTCAGAATTTTGTTCAATTCCAAAGATTTCATCCATAATCTCGGAAGAAACCCAGGAATTTGTTTTAACATTTAAGTCATAGGAACCTAACCGTCCGACACGCTGCGTATCCCTAAGCCAGAATTCATTTACTTTAAGCAGCTCTCCCCTGCGAATATGTTCAGTAACATCCCGGACTAATGATTGCTGGGATATAATACTGCCGTTAGAATCTACTAAAGTGGAATTAAACCATTCACAAATGATGACAGTGCCGTCCTTGCGATAGTTGCGATTAATATGGATGTTGCTGTTACCTTTTGGGGAATTATCGCTATGCAGGGCTGTAACTTCTTCAAGATCATTTTCATAAACCCACTGGAACTGATCATACCGATTCCCAAGGACTTCTTCGGAAGTCCATCCGAAAATTGATTCGGCATTTTTTGACCAAAGAATTATCTGAAATTTATCATCAAACTCAATGACTCCAAGAGGTGAATTTTCCAGGTGAAGCTTTAACCTCTCCAAATCAACATCCATAGCTTTCCTATAATGATCAGGATTATTCTTTTTTATGTCCAATACAAAAATTCCGTTAAAATAATAGCGAACTGCATAAACAACTAAAAACCGTTACTGTAAAAATAGGAATAAACAACTAATTTTTACATAATTAATTACAGGACAAAACATCATAAATATTAAACTAAAGCTTCTTCTGGAAATATTAGAAACTATGGGGCATTTATAATGGGGAGAAAAATTAATTTTTATTAATTCAGTAAACTTTGTGAGCTT
>JARLHC010000168.1 GCA_031292455.1 Ignavibacteriaceae bacterium | reverse complement strand
TGAAATGGTGACCTGGAACCGGGCTTCCTCGTTAACTGATAAAGATTCGGGTCCAGAAATGAGAACAGTTACAGATGGGGCAGGATTAGAGCCATGGCAAGTACATCCGGGTTTGTCATCAGACTTTTTAGTCCTGCCTTTAATTCCATCGTCATGTGCATAAATAAAAAAAGCAGCAGCTATAATTATTAGAATGGCTGAGCAAACGGAAGAGCCGTTAATACTTTTCAAATAGTCCTCATTTTATTTAAAGGCGATACAATTTTTTAATATTTAGTTTATAGAGAGCATGTGAAATTAAAAAGGGACATGAAATAAAATATTATCGCATATCCCTTTGTGATATAAAATAAACCGAATGGAAAGGTTATCCGCAAGAAATTTGTTCAAAATACCGGACAGGGGAACCGGAGTGATCAAGTGTTATCAATGTTACGAATAATTTTCTTACTGCATTATTCTGCACGGGAGGAAGGCCATTCAGATTGATTTTGAAACCGATATCTACAGGATTGGACAAATCAATAATTTGGGTATCCGCAGTTAGAATACCGAAATTAGTTTCGGCGGATAATGAATCCGGATTATTTATATAGACCATTATTCCAAAAGCAGTGATTGATTTTTCAATTTCCGGATTTATCTCAGCATTATTTTCAAACGGGCTGGCGGTAATTCTTCCGGAATCTATTTTGAATTGTTCAATAAGCTGATCTTGTAATTTGAAGCCAACAGAGGGGATCAGGACGATATTCCCTGAGAGATCATTATACTTAATAGAAAGAAAATTTTTTTTCCAAATCTGCTGATATAAATATTGTTTATCATATTCAGACTGAAACCAGATTTGTTTAATGAGCGTGTTATGGTAAATAGCCTGGGAAAGTTTGCCTATAAATCTGCCCTGATTTTTTTTAAAGAGAATATTGGGATGATTACTGGAGTTGGGGTTTTCGGGTCTTGTTGCAATATAGGTTTTACCCCTTCTTGTTTTGAACATTAAAGTTGCAATTCCGCCGTGAGGCTTACCGAGGATTTCATTTGTGAGACTTGCCATATAGAGTACTCCATATAATTTTTGAATTGAAGTTATCAATTAAGAGCAGAGCCAAAGCTATAATACCCTGAAACCAAAGGACTTAGGGGGTGAACTAAATAAATGTGAAAAAGAAATAAAAGGTAAAAAAAAAGGACTATTTCAGGTTCTCAAAATAAGAATTTACATAAGATAGAATTTGGATATGGTTATAAAAAAACAAGTATTGGTGAAAAAACAGAGAATAACAGATGGAGCAAGTGAGGATACGCAACTGTGAGTATTCTGTGGGTATTCTGTGGGTATGAGAAGCAGGGAAAGGATACTATTAGAATAAGGAATATATCTAATAGGAGTAGAGCATTGTAAAGATTTACGAATAATCGTTTATATAGAAACCATTCATTTTTGAATGCTTTAATTGGATCTATTTAATCATTATTGCATATCACAAATGAAATTTATAGTTTTAGATGTGGATTTATTAAACGTTGTGCGATAAACACAAATTATACTAACAAATTTCGGGAGCCATAATGAAAAAAATTCTCATCAGCTCAGTCATTTCTTTTTTCCTATTTTCAATACTTTTCTTTGCAGGATGCAAATCAGAAAACCGCAATATAACGGAGCCAAATACTGATCCGGTAAAAACTGTTAATGCTACCGGTCAGATTACCGGCCGTATAATTAATAGTTTAACAAATACACCTATTGCGGGGGTAGTAGTATCTATTTCTTATAACAACCAGAATTCAAAAGCCGTTACTGATGATTTTGGTCATTTTACATTCAATGGAGTTCCTGTTACAACATTTGTAAATGAGAGCGGCCGTGCAGTTAACTCAGGAATTTATCCAGTAACACTTTCGCTTGTTGATCTTAATAAGAAGCAAGCTGACTCAACAAAAAGATACAGGGACTATTATTACCAGAATATTAATGTATTATTTACACAGGGTGATACATTAATGGTAACTAACATGGTTGCCTCAATTGACATGATGCTCAGCTACTGCAATACAACCATTAATGGATTTGTTGTTGACAAGAATAATGCTCCTGCTGCAAATGCAGTTGTATATCTTTATGATGAATCTATTTCCCGTGCATTGATTTCACAGACAACAACCGACGCAAACGGAGCGTACACATTTAATAAAGTAGATAACGGGATCTCAATTTATATAAAAGCGGTAAGTGCCGACGGTTCAATGTCAGCATCTCTACCGACTAATTACGCACTGGATCCAAGAATAACTTTATATAATCTGAGACCGGGAGTAAGTTCAGAAAGACTGGAGCTTCACACTGCAGATAATATTGCACCTTTTGTAGTTTCAATAAGTCCTGAATATAATTCAGACGTCCAATCAACAAGTGATTTCAAAATAGTATATAATTTTTCCGAACCTGTAAAGCAGAATCAATATACAGTAACAGGGATGCCTAAAGGGCTCAGCACAATGATTGACGATATTATCTTTACATTTGACGGATTAAAGAAAGTCCAGGGAGACGTAGGGTTAGGTCTTAGCTGGAACCAATCATTTACAAGTCTGACGATTACGCCTTCGACAGTTCTAACTACAGGAAGATATACAATTGACTTAAGAACCGTGCTTTCAAAATTAAAAGATAATTCTAATAATTATTTTGTTGATAATACTAATATTAAAGGGGATTTATCAGAGAGCCAGAAGTTCACAATAAGCCAGAACTTACAGACGACAGTAGTACCGCAGATATTCACCAGTTCGGTACTTGATCATACAGGCGGCAATGTTTACATACAGTGGTCATCGTATTCCGATCCTAATGTCTCAAGTTTCAATGTTTATAAAAGCACAGACAACCAGCCGTTCCAATTAATTGCCAACAGGATAACAACCTTAGGCTATTCAGATGCAGTAACAACATTGTTATATCCAAGTCTTGCCAACCCACTGCGGGCAATATCGGTAAAATATAAAGTTACAGCAATAAGCAAGGACTTAATTGAAGGGACGTCATCGAATGTTCTGGAAATGAAGGATACGGATCAGCCGGGAACCTTAATGGATACACTTTCGATTGTATCAGCCACTACTGATCCATTAGGAGACACTACCCTTTATAAGGTTATGCTTCAATTTGATGAACCAATGGACCCTGCACTTGTTTCTGATGTAGCTCAATATTCTATGCAGAGCGTACCTGGTTATACATTTACAAAAGTCAGTGCAGTTTATGCCGGATATAACGGCAGCGGTTATGCAGTGCAACTTACATTTAATACAAACCTGAAATTAACGTATGTCACAACATACAAGATAACCTGTTCAACAGTAAAGGACCTTGCAGGTAATTTAATAAAAGCGACCAGGAATGTATTTAAATGCAGAGGATATTATTGAGTCTAATGCCGGAGTTTTTTTCCAACGTGATATGATTAAATAATTATATTTTCGAAGGAAAGAGAGCCGGGTTTATAAGACTTTCTGTCAGAATAAAATATGAGGCCTCCGGGGTTTTAATAAACTCCGGAGGTTTTTTTATCGTGAAAAAGGTTGACTATCTAGCTGAGGTTGTCTATATTTTGGGCTGTTTTTGCTTTCTTTTAGGAATGAAGTATGTATATAAAGATTAGCAACCTAAGCGATGGTGTTCATAAATTTAGTTTTGATGAGTCAGTTAAGGAAATAAACCTTGAGGAGCCTTTTTCAGGTAATTTACGAGCTGAAATTGAGTTAAGCAAAACAAATAGCCAGATAATACTTGACGCCGGTTTTAGTGTGAATGCCCATTTTGAATGTGACCGTTGTGCAAATGATTACAATTCAGAATTGCACGGAAACTTTCAAACGGTATATTTTTTAGGCAGCAAACCGGAAGGTGAAGAAAAGGATAATTTAGTATATCTTCCTACTACTGCCGATCGAATAGAGATAGGAAAAGACCTGCGAGATTTTGCAGTATTATCTATACCGATGAAAAAGATATGCAAGGAAGACTGCAAGGGTTTATGTTATAATTGCGGCAAGGATCTGAATGAAGGAGAATGCGGTTGTGAAAGAAGCAAAGCGGACAGCAGGTGGCTTCCGTTGATAGAATTGAAAGAAAAATTAAATAATAAATAAACTGGAAAGAAAATGCCAAATCCTAAACGAAAAATGTCCAAAACGAGAAGGGATAAGCGTAGAACACATTACAAAGCTACGGCTCCAACAATGGGTACCTGTTCTCACTGCGGTGAATTAAAATTAACCCACCGTGCATGCCCATCTTGCGGATATTACAATGAGCGCTCAATGTTTTTACCTAAAAGCTGACATAATTATTAACTTTTAATGTCAAATTCTGATTCTTCAAATTCGAAATGCAAAATAATTGTAGATGCTATGGGGGGCGATTTTGCCCCCCAGAACGCAGTGTTGGGTGCAGTACAGGCATTTAATGAAAATAAAGATTTTGAGCTTTTCCTGATAGGGAAAGAAAAAGAGATATTGAAGGTACTTTCAGAGAATAACCTATCTTTTGCGAAAGAGAATATAATTCATACTGAAGAAGTAATTGAAATGGGGGAAACTCCGACGGCGGCGATAAAATCCAAACCAAATTCATCTATTGTGGCCGGGGTTAAGCTTGTAAAAGAGAAGAAGGCAGATGCATTTGTAAGTGCGGGAAATACAGGTGCAGTAATGGCGGCAGCGACATTAATTATGGGAAGGATACCCGGAGTGGGGCGACCAACGATGGGAGCGTCGATGCCGAATATTTCAGGAATATGTACTGTCTTTGATGTAGGTGCAAGTGTTGACTCCAAAGCCAGGCATTTACTTGAATATGCAATTATGGGGAGTATCTATACAAGAGAAATATTCGGTATAGAAAAACCTTCTGTTGGAATATTGAGTGTAGGCGAGGAGGAAACCAAGGGAAGCGAAGTTTCACTTGCCGCATTAGAAATGATAAAGAAAACCAACCTGAACTTTAAGGGGAATGTTGAGGGAGGTGATATACTTAAGGGTACTGTTAATGTTGTTATCTGTGATGGATTTACAGGGAACATACTGTTAAAATTCGGTGAAGGAGTACTTACTTTGCTGAAGTTTAAGTTTAAAGAATATGCTGAGAAAGGCATTACAAATAAACTTAAAATAGGACTTGTAAAAGGTGCAATGAAAGAGATAATGAAAGACTTTGATTATGAAGAACAGGGGGGAGTTCCCCTTTTAGGTGTTAACGGCATTTGTATAATAGGTCATGGCAGATCTACTTCCAAAGCCATATCGAATATGGTTTTGCGTGCAAGAGAAATGTACGCGAAAAGTTTAATTAAGAAATTTGAAAGCTCAATTGGGCAATACTCTCACTTATAATTTGGTAAAGAATGGAAAATAACAAAAAATGTAATGCAGCAATTACTGCGCTAGGAATGTATGTTCCGGAGAAGATTTTAGATAATGCATATTTTGAAAAAATAGTTGATACTTCAGACGAGTGGATACGTACAAGAACAGGGATCCAGGAAAGAAGAATGCTTGAGAATGGTGCAACAAGCGATTTGGCGACAGGTGCAGCTAAAGATTTACTGGCTACTTATAAAATTAATCCTGAAGAATTAGAAGTTATTATAGTAGCTACAGTAACACCCGATATGTTTTTCCC
>JARLHC010000167.1 GCA_031292455.1 Ignavibacteriaceae bacterium | reverse complement strand
CATAGTGATCACCTAAATTTCCTTTCTTCTTGGTTATTAAATATTTCACTTAATGTAAAGAAGAAAGTTATTACTGTTAATAGATTTTGGTGGTCAATTTTCGGCGGAATAACTGGTCAATTTTGAATGGAAACTACACAATGGTGTACAAGGTGATCAGGCTGTACGGCTGTTTTTATAGAGGTTATGTACTGGTATCGCTTACACAACCTACCTAACCTGCCCCTCATGGGCAGTTACTGCAATACTACTAAGGGTTCTGCTATACTTATAAAATATGTGTGTTAAATTTTTCGAAATGTATCGTCTGGGCAAGGTATTGATAAGTTAAGATCAGCTGGACCAGAGTACTTAAAGCCCTTGTACAGCCTGTCCTTTGGCCTATTCGGATCAGGTATGTAGTTATCGAAGAAACTACCACTTTTTATATAGCACAACATACCTCTCATCTTATTTTTACCATGCCTAATTAAACGTATGAGCCATTCTAATCGCTTATCTTCGCTTCTGAGTGTACTAATATAATTCTTTGCTTCCAATATCATTAAAACTTGAGTAAAGTTAGGAAAGGATTTGTAATAGGAAATGAGTTCATCAATAACCTGTCCGGAAAGAAGTATAGGTTTTTTAAAATCAATGTTGTTCGGCATATTTTTATCCCGCCCTGCATTGTAAAAAAAATATAGCTTTTGCCGAAGGTAATCAGTCTTAGTTATTTGCATATAAATATAAAAGGCCTCTGCTTGTATGCCTGTCTAGCGGGAGGATGGTATATACTTGACCAGCTCCAACCATATAACGTCATTACCTAAATTAGGCAGCAGAGGCAAAATAAAAATAGTGCTCTTACTAGTATATTAACCGAGCAGGGAGGTGGCATACCTGAAACCTCCCTGTGTATCGTCCTTGAGTAGCAATAAGAGCATGCAAACGTAATAAATTCCTGTTTGCTGTCCAAGTAAAATAATTGAAAGTATAAGATTTTTAGAATGTACTACTATTTGGGGATACATCTTCCCCTACGCTTCGCTGCGGGGGTTAGTTGGGCATGCAGTCACAGTCACCCAAGTCAAATGGAATGAAATATTATGAGTTAAAAGTATTGAGGCAGGTTAGAATTGTAAACTTAAAAGTCGTTAGGTGATTACAAAAACATAGACTAAAATACTTCTGTTGGGTTTAGTTTATTGTTTTTTCTGACGATTTAGTTATTTTTAATTTGAAAATAAGCCAATCAATTATTGTTATATAAAGATTTACGGAGGCAAATAATGGTTGAAAATACTGATGATATGAAATTGGACTCTATTTTTGAAGTACTAAAATCCGATTATAGTTTTTTCAAAAAACATCAAAATAATTTTAAAAAATTACAAAAATCCATTAATAAAAAAGATCCCTTACTCATAATAGTCATGCCGCTAATTATCTTTGTAAACCATACACTTAGAAGTATTTCAATCCTATATAAAAATAATTGTACAAAAGATTGCCTTGTCCTATCAAGACATTTTATCGAAACAGTTATTAATATTGGGTTTATATGCGCTACAAAGGAAAAATCACTTAAAAAGAATATAACATATAGTATTCAAAGAAGGTTCAGAGATAAAAAACGGGAATTAAAAATTAATTCTAAGTTAATGAGTCTAATTCATGGAGATGAATCCTTTCTAAAAAAACTTGGTGAAGTAGATATTATGAAAAATGCACTTAACGAGTACACTAACAACCACGGAAAGGAAATTAATCAATGGACAAAAGAAACAATAAAAGAGAAAATAGAAGTAATCGATAAAAAATATGGAAATTATGTAGGCGATATACTAACTTTTGCTTTTTTTGATATTTATAGGGATAGTTCAGAGGTGATCCATGGGAGTTATTACGGGTTTTTAGTTGTAACCGGATTAGTGGAAAGGCCACATAATTCATTTAAAACTGCAGAGGAGTTAAGAAATTTTCTTACTAAAAATGAGACAGGATCAATGAAGTTAATTTTCGTTCTTCTCTCAATGTCGATTGTAGCTCTAATGATAATACTCAATGAAGAGTTGAATCTTGAATTTGATATTGAAAAATGTAAAAATTTATTATTGGATTATGCTGATTTGGAAATGCTAAAGAAACAATAAATTTAAGGATTTCTTAAAATGATTTTGCTTGTTTTTTAGTTTTCAGTAAAATCCATGTTAATCCTAAATTATTATTTATGAATGTCAGTTTGTAAATCTTTCGTATTTGTGTCATGATACATAGATAATATTTCGTCTTTATTAATCGGATCAATTAATTCAACTTTCATTGAAAATCCAATCGAAAAAGATGCAGAACCGGACATCTTCCCCCACGGCAAATTTACTTGTTCTTTAGAAACTGTTTTATATATAAGCCCATCAGTTTTTATGTTATTAAGTCTTTTAAGATATAATAGAAGATTGTTTATTAATAAACTGACAAAGTGTATTCCATAAAAATTATTTTCTGGATTCCAGTTTAATGCATGAGACCTTAAAGTATATTGATTTTTTTCCCCTTTAATATTTTCTTCTGTGTAGAACATCGAACCAAATTCGCTTTGTGATAGTGGAATGTCCTTTCCAGTTTCGGGAGATTTCATAGTTGCACTAAAACCACCCGGTCTGACTCTGAAGCCATGCTTTACACTATTGTACTCGCTCCTAATGTTTTGATCTAAGTAGTCGTTAGCAAAAGAACTTAGAAGTCCAGTAAAATTTTTAATTACTTCCTCCTTTGTTTCACTACCTGGCGTACCATCAAAAATAATCCTAATTACAGATTCCCAACTAAATTTTTCATTTATAATAAATCTTATTTTTATAGATTGATTTTCGTTAACTTTTTTAACGAGATTATATAAATCATAATTACTATATCTTAACATCCATACTAAAACACTATTCGGGGACTGAAGTGTTGCAAATATTAGTGCAAATAAGGTCTCAAGGGCTTGAGAATAATAGTTTCTTAATAATATTGCCGCAAATTGTTTACTTTCCTTTTCAGCATTGTTATTCTTAAGAATATTGCTGTTCTGCTGGGCAATAAACTCATAAAATTTGGGATTGATGGAGTTTAGATATTCTTCATTAATGTCTCGGATTCCGCTATCATAAACACAATACGGTGTGTCATCTACACAAAATTCGTGACACTTCGGTTCTGGTTTTGTTGTCATAAATTAATTATCCTCATTCAACTATTATCCGGCAATTAAATTCTTCAGTGTGTAAAATTGAAAATAAGGAACAAATGATTGAAATTAAAAGAAATATCAAGTAAATTATTTTGAGATTATAATGATTAGTCGTAGATGAGCCACATATATGCCTCGATGAATTCTCCTTTTGCAGTTCGCGTTTCATAACTTTATTTTAAATAATTCTTATAGAGGCAATATGGCAGAAAAATGTCAATTCATAACTATTTCAGTGCTTTTCATATTGTGGTTTTTCTGCCCTGCGCAAAACTTATCTTGGGCACAAACCGAGGATCAGCTTGTCGCTAAAGATACATTGATTAATGGCCAGCTAATTTACCATAGATCTCAATGGTGGATTATTGCAGAAAAATCCGAACTTGTATGGACATTATTATGCGATGAAAATTATTATAAAAAAGAGTTAGAAGAGTCTCGAGATAAAAAAGTAGTGTTTTTTGGAAATCTTTATATAGATAAAGGTGGTTCATCAACATTTGCTCTCCGTGATTCATCAGAATTTGTAATTGGTGAAGTTACTTCCAAAACAAAATTGAAAAATGGGATTTTGAAAATAGCCGAAGGTTATGTGGTCAGTAAGGCACTTTTTCTGGATAATAAATTAATTTACCAGAATAATGTCAGTAGATTATATTTATTAAATAATTTTAAAATAGGAGGAAATGATATTCTAATTATTAATGAAGACGACAATGCCGAATGTTGCCCGGGCGGTTATGAAAGAATCATCTCAATAAATAAAGATAAAAAGATTTTTATAACTGGTCAATTTGGTGGTGGGGGAACAACAACCTAAAATTTCCAAAAAAGGAGAAAAAATAATTATCGATATTCCTAAAAATTGGAATCTTCCAGCCGAAACATGGGAATTTAGTAATAACGATTTAACTCAGGTAAAATAGTTGTTTGATTTATGAATTTAACGATAACTTAAACGTAAAGGCGAATTCTGTTGGCATAGGTTTTTAAATTCTCAGCATTTGCTATTTGGGGATGTAAAAAAACCGCCCTTTTTATAGAGCGGTTAGCATTTATCCTTTCGTATTAAACCATTCCTCGAAATCCTCCGTTCAAATAACTCAAGGTTAATTAAGGAAGCTTGACGCTAACTTTATTTGATGGTGTATTACTAATACAAGTATAAACAGTTTTATTATATGTCCAATCAAAATAATTAGTATAGTAGTTATATGAAATAGTAGCATAAGCTACAAAATAAATTGTTTGACCAGATTTGAATCCTTTTTGTAGCAATTCATAAACCGTCGCTGAAGTTGTAAAATTAATTGAGTCGGGATATATCATAGAATTATTTGCGTAAAGATATTTACTCGGGTCAGAGCAGACAGTGCTATCAGTAAATGCAAAAACTACTACTCCCCTTGGATAATGTACACTATTTGTAGGTTCGCCAGTTAATTCAATTCCATTGGTTATTATTTTTGCTGATAATTGGTTTACATTGAAAGAAGGTAACTTATAAAGTTCTAAGTTTATATATTGGTAAGGAGTTCCATCAATATTAATACGAGATTTATATGTTCCATAACCATTTTTTGAAAATGATATAATTCTTACACCCTGTTCAATTCCAGTGATCGAATAATTTCCACTCGAATCCGTTTGACTACTTAAATTAGTTCCTTCAACTGATACTGTGACAGCATTATAGCTAGAAGCAGGATCACCATTTTCGTTTCTTAATTCCACTGAACCTATTAAATTTCCAGTTGCTGGCGGGTCAGGTGCTGTTGCATCATTTTTTTTGCAACCATTTGATAATAAAACAAACATAAAAGTGAATAAAACAGAAAGAATAACATTCCTCATATCAAGCTCCATTAAAGTTGATTAATAACATTGAGTCTTAAGTCCCCCCTCTTAATTAAGAGTAAGTACTTTTTAATTAATTATTAGAAGAAATAGAATCGGAATCTTAACCCGCTCGCCCTTATCAAACATTATCATAAGCTCAAATAAAGTTAATTTATATTTCTATAAAACTCAATCATTCTATAATAAAAAACCGTTTAACAGAGGCTAACCGGCTCATTATTTACTAAGTGACTTCCTTCAGATATGCTAATGATGCATTGATCCTTTCAATCCAATAAAATAAATTTGCATCATATGTAATTAAAGGTCTATACTATACATACAAAACAATCCGGTCCCTCGCCGATAATACCGATCCTTAATGTCAGAACTGCCCTGGGATCTTGAAACAGGAGGAGAACCTTGAAGCATAATTATCCTAAAAACAGAAAGCCGAATAAAAAATCGGTTACACAGATACTCATAAAGAAGTACGGTGAAAAAGAGCTTTACAAAATGTGGGTAAAATTTAATGGCATGTATAAAATGTCTGATTACTTATCACATGAAATGAACTTCTATGTTTCGCCCTACACCATTCGACATATATCAAATAAATTTAATTGGGTAAGAATAATAACTGATACAAATTTACCCATATATAAAGGGGTCCTGAATAAAAGAATTCAACCCGAATACTACAGACACTTACAATTCCAATAGGACATAAAAATGGAAAACCGAGTAAATAAATTGCATGGCAAGTATTTCAATGGCACAATATCGCCTGAAGAGTTAAAAGAATTTATAAATACCAGCATGGCCCAACGAGGCAATGTAAGTCTTAAGGAGTTTGCCAACAGATTTAGAAATTATAAAACTACAAAACCGGTGGGAACAGATGACCACCAAATTATCAATGGAGACCTATATGACGCCTTCACAAATTAAACAGCAACAAGAAAATTTACTGAGATTATCTCAACAGTATACACAACAAGACCTGGATATGGTTCTATTACAAAACAAAAATATAACTTATGCAGGCATCCAGTCCTTAAATCATCCATTGTATGCTAAATGCCGTGTCGATCTGAAATCCGCATTAAATGAGTTCCAGTTAGCCTGTGCATTTCTGAGCCAGTGTATAAGATCAAAGGCGATAAACCATAGGAATAATAGCTACCACTTAAAACATAAGCTAGAACGTTTTGTCGGCATGTACATTTCAAATGGAGTCATTATAGCTGGTGCAATTGCATTAGGTATTAAATATGAGGTAGATGGTCCGAACGTATGGCCAGCAATAAGCAAGGAATTGCCGATTACTGATGAGGTAAATGAGATTGCAATGGCTATTAGGAAGAGTGCGGCTTAATTGTCGTTCAGGGGGTCGTGCAAGACCATTTATTCTGCACGACCTACATTATAGTGGCCAGGTGCCACGTGAACATTTTAAGCACATAATATTTTTATAAAAGGAGGATCAACAATGCCAAATGAAGGACAGTTCTTAAAATTACGCGGCAAGTACTTCAGCAAAACAATTACTCCGCAGGAATTAAAGCGGTTCATGGAACTTACTATGACAAGAAATAACCATGTAAGTATGAATGAGGTTGCTTCAAAAATTAGAAATAATACAAACAGGTAAACAGTGGGGGTCGGTGTTGCACAAGAAGCACCTACTTACACATATAAATTCAAAATATCCCTAGGTAGAGGAAATATTCGATTTTCTCTGCTTCTATATTTAGTTCATCTGATTGCTGATGAAGGAGATTATTGTAACTCAAATAAGACTCAGCATCAGTATTTGACTGAATATTAAATAAATTAAACCAATCAGAATTGGTATCATGTAATCTACAGATACTACTTGCAACCCTATTGTCAAAAATCAAAGGATATCTATTTATATTTCGACCTCTCCCCAAGAAGTATAAATATTTTGAAAAATAATTAACTCGAATTTTTTGCATATTCCGAAAAGATTTGTGGGCCCTAATTAAATCTTGATCGACTACTGCATTTGCTGCATTATTTAGTATTTCTATAGCAGCAGGAAAGTCTGTTAACATTTTAGAAACTTTCCAAGGTCCTCTATTATCATACCCATGGCCCCAGATCATAGACATTAAAAAACCCTTCAAAATATTATGCGGATAACTTTGATAATGCACAATAATATTTTGTCGGGTAATCCCAATGGGATATTCACTCAAAATTTCTTGAATTTCATGACATATTTCATCACTATTGTAATTATAGTTACTCCAATTGGTAACATTATATTCTTGCAGCTGATTCATTGGTTCAAGGGCTGAGATTTGATTAGAATAAGATTGTAAATTCATATCATAATAAAATGGCTTAAAATTTTCAATGTTAATTCTAAAGTATTTGTAATGATAATGATGTCGAGTCTTTTGTCTTAACTGCTTTCTTGAAAATGATATCCCCGCCAATCTCTTTACACAAGTCAATATATTTCATGCAATCATCATCAGAACACTTTAATCCAAAAACCAGCTCCGATATTTGTGCTGGGAAATCATAGGGGCCAAACTTCGGCATTAAGTAGCGCCATTCTTTTTCATATGCCCAAACTGTAGTTTTTGTAAATAATGCTTTTTGTACTTGTACGTCATCAATCGAAATGTAACTCATCGATTTTACAGAACCCTCCTCATCTTTAGAATAAACCAATCCAGCAATATGGCCCTTATTAAAATCAAATTTATTTGGTTCGTCAGAGTATATTATAGGCCTACAAAATTTATCGTCACTCAACTTTGAATCAGGAGTTTGTAGAAAGCCAATAGCAAGACCTTTATGGTTGTCACTATAGTGTGACCACATCAACATATTGGTAGGATCTTCTGAAAGACTAAAAACACCAACTTCACTCATTTGATTCTGCAGTGACTTTGCATGACCATTGGGATCGCTAAACCCCATAGCTCCGCGTTCAGAAAAAAACTCATTAGCGATACGGTACTTTTTGGATAAGGAGTTAGCGCTTTTTATTCGGCGTAAAAGATGTTTAATGTCTTTCCCCTTTATCCCAAAAAAATCCTCACTGTTTTCATGGGCCATATGAGCGGTCATTACAAATCCACTCAGTTGAATTCCCATCGTTTCACGAGCTTTGGCTTGCAGTTGTGAGGCCTCAAAATCCTCAAATTTGCATTCAAAGGGGTCATTAAGCGTAGCTGGTTGGGCTAGCCAAATCTTTCTATCCTTAAAGATATCCTCTGTACGTGTACTTAAATTTCTGTATTTATAAAGAGTCAACATTTGCCCTCAAGTAAGTATTTATTAAAATTATTCATCAACCATAAGTCTGGAAGAAAAGGGTAAAAGATAAAAGATGACAAATTCGTTAAAAACCCATTATATAATTTATAGAACTAAATTAAATTATAATAATTAAAATATCTTTTATATAATTTATATTAAATAATTTTTAATTTAATAAATATTTGAGTTGCATTATGAAAGGACAATGGATTGGGAAATATAATGGTACTGATTCTGGGAAAACGTTAATAAATATTGATGAATTTGATAATTATTTTAGAGGTGTCGCCTATTTAGTATCTTATAAGAAAGAACTGCCTGCTTTAGCTGCATACTTCCAAACTAATAATAAAAACCCTGAATTTGAATTTCGAGTAAATAATATTTATACCTTGGATCCTATTACTTCTTTAATAATTGATTTTGATAAAATCAAAAATATATATCCAGACATTCTTATTCCTAAAAATGCAATTATCAATGGGTACTTTAAGGAAGATGAAGTGTCTTTTAATATTAAAACAGATATTGATACTAAGGTTGAAATAAACATAAAAAAAGACCATGCAAGAAAGGATTCAAGAATTCATAGTGAAAAAATTTCATGGGAAGCATACAAAAAAAAGATGAGTGAATACTTAAATAGTAATATGATTTATAGGGGACAGAATAATACCACATAAACTAAGAACTTCTTTTCACAGGAAAGGGAGATATGATTTAACTAAACTTATCTTGGCAGATTTACCAAGGATACATCAATATATAAGTTCAGTTACTCCACATTTATTCGATTTTAATGACCCAAATGATTTAGGAGCTTTCTACAATTTATTACAACATCATGGTTTTCCAACACCTTTATTAGATTGGACTTATTCACCCTTTATTGCAGCTTTTTTCGCTTTTAGAAACATCCCAAAAAAAATAAATAATAATGAGTGTGTGAGAATATTTGTTTTTGATCAAAAAAAATGGAGAACGGATTATAATCAGGTATTAACATTGGAGAGGCCATTTCCACATTTGTCCTTTATAGAATTTTTGCCGATTGAAAATAAAAGGATGATACCTCAGCAATCTATTACTACTATTACAAATGTTGATGACATCGAAGAATATATACAAAGCAAAGAGATTGAAACTAATAATAATTATCTTTTTGCCTTCGATATTCCAACGAGTGAAAGGAATTACGTAATGAATGAACTAGCGTATATGGGCATTACAGCTGGGGCTATGTTCCCGGGTTTGGATGGAATATGTGAAGAATTAAAAGAAAAATATTTTGATGAATGATGTATCGAAATAATAATGAATCATTCCTAGAACAATCCATACAAAATTATCAGATAATATCCCTGACTTTGACAAATCTATTATTTACTTGAGAAGGAGAAAACACACTTGATTTTGTTTTTAATGAGGTAGGTGCTTAGACACTCACTATTCAATCTTTTTCCGCCTGAAATAATTTTTTGCAATCATAATTAAAATTCCAGTCAGTATTCCAGTAACCAGCAGCTGCATAATAACAACCGCACGAACAGAATCAAAAGCATTGCTATAAAAAAGTCGAATATACCCTGGAATAATAAATACGAGAAAAATAATCATTAAAGATCGAATCCGTTTCTTTTCCACAACTTCTCCAGATTATAATTGTTTAATATACATAACCAAGGAATTCATTTTTTACTAATCTTTTGCTTTCTACCTATCATAAAGTATAAAATGGCACCGAGTATAGGGATCAATGCTACAACAACTATCCAGATAAGCTTATAGTTCTTCTTAAAATTATTTTTTAGTATATCAACGAAAGCTGATATCCACAAATAAGTATAGATCTTATTCTGAATATAGGAGGCATGTCATTAACATATAAAGTTCAACATCGAAAGGCAAACAGACATAAATGAGAAATGTATTGCGAATTAGTTAGGTAGGTACTCAAACTGTTAGTGGCAAGTACTTTAATCTGAATCTAAATATCCTTATCTTCTATTTGAATAAATAAAGTTATGAGCTTTTATGTATACAACTCTATTCTTCCGTAATAATGTAACCAGACATGAATCCATTCTCATGAAATTTATTATCATGTGTGTTGTCCTATCCATGTGGACAGGCTCAACTGTTGCCCAGACAAAAATCTGGGAAAAAACTACAGAAATTAACCTATCACATTTTACATTCATGCAAAATATCCCCCCAAATAATTCATTTATAGTATATGGATATACTGGTACCTTTCCTGGTGATGGAGTTGATTGGTATATAAATTTTGACAACCAGGGAAACTCACTCTGGCATTTACCCATGGAAAGTAGCCGATCAATGTCCATATATCAAAACAGTCTGATGGTTACTGATACCGGTCAAACTATCATTCTGTTGGATTATTCAGGTAATATCATAAAAAGCATTCCATTACCAGAGGTAATCACTTCGGGTTATTATATTTTTTATATCTGCCAGGACAAAAGTAACGGCGAATTCTATATGGTTAGCACAAAAAACAATACTTCCTATTTGTACGATTGGATGGTATTCGTTTATAGTAGCGAACTGCATTTTTTACGGTCGTTTCCTATAATGGATAAGCAACTGAGTTGGTTAATGGGCTCATTAGTTCAGAATGGCAATCTCTATCTGTCTCGCTCTACATATGGAACAGGAAATTATTCCAATATGATTACTAATATCTATAATTATGATTCTTTAGGGAATCTTGTTTGGACAAAGTTATATCCTGATCGGGAGGACCCTTATCTAACTACAGACGATAAAGGAAATCTATATTGCGGAGCGACTAATTTGTGGTCGTACATAAATACTGAAACTTGGGAGCTTATGAAATTGGATCCTACAAATGGAGATACAGTTTGGACAAGACATTGGCTTGGCAGTATGAATAATAGCTTGGTCTGCGTGTCTGGAGTTCAGGAGTTACCTGGCGGTGGTTGTATTGTGTATGGATCAACTAATAAACCTGGAAAACCTAGCGAGGGTTGGTATGACCCTATGGCTATAGCTTATTCGGCAAACGGCGATTCTCTCTTCTCAATTATGAATTCTGAATCGAGTTCTTGGGGAGGTTTTGATCTCGGAACCTGGGACAACAACCATGCTCTTATACTATCAGGCAGTATTGACGGAGTTTCCAAAATTTGGAAATATTCCATCCCAGGAATTACTGCCATACAGCATGAGTCTTCCGAAGTTCCTGACAAATATTTGCTCTCCCAGAACTACCCGAACCCATGGAATCCATCCACCACGATTAACTATTCACTAGCGAAAGAAGGAAACGTCAAGCTCACCGTTTATAATGCTATTGGAAGTAAAGTGGCTACCATAGTAAATGAATATAAACCTGCTGGCGCCTATTCGGTTAAGTTTAATGGGAGTAACCTTGCCAGCGGAATCTATTTGTACAGATTGGAATCAGGAAATTACAGTGAGGCTAAGAAGTTTATCCTGATGAAATGATCTTGATGCTGTAACAAGACGAGCATTAAGCTGACGGGCAATAACAAAGGGCGTACCAACAGTCAACCTAAACAACTCTTTTATCCTGAAGATATAATAAAAAAAGGATCTCATCGTACTGGTTTATGCGGGCAGGTGGGATGGTTTGGGATTTTATACAATGAAACCCTAGAATTATCAATATTTTGTTATGGAGTCACGGTTTTATAAATTCTATAATTTTAATTCGGCCTTCTAATGGTCCATACGGCGAATACTTGTCAAGCTTAACAATAATTATGCAGAAGCATATTATAATCGTGGGAATTTGGAATATTTTTTAGGTAATAAAGATGGAGTTTGTCTTGATTGGAGTAAAGCTGGGGAGTTGGGTTTTACACAAGGATACGAAAATATATACAAGTATTGTAAATAATTGTGGTCTTATGGTGTTGTCAGTATTCAAAAGTCAATCCAAGAAAAATAAATTTTTTAATAAACAATATTCCTTATGATTTATTACTCTTCTACTGAAGTCGCAATTTTCTAAACCAAATAAAATGATAAAAAGAATATAAAACTACTTCCATTTCTACTTTCCCGATTTACTCTAAAAACTTTGGGGCTGTAATTTATTGTTAAATAAGGGGTTACGGCTCTCAATAATGAGAAATATTTTGGGTATCCTGACTCTTAACACACAGGTCAAATTAAATTAGATAGAGAAAAAGCTCAAAAATCGTTAATAATCGAAGGATTTTGGAAATTATTTCATGAGATTATTCCATAATGTGGTCTTGACGATTTATCAGTAGGTCATTTTGGTTGAATAATCCGCACTTAATAGATAAAAATTCTATAATAATGTTCGCTATAATGAACAAATAGTGTTATATTTGTATGGTATAGCGAACGTTATAATTAAAGGAAGCAACATGTTACAATACAATAAAATTTTAAGAGAGCTTGGAGAAAATATCAAGCTCGCTCGATTAAGAAGAAAACTTAGCACCAAGCAAGTTGCCGAACGAGCAGGAATTGGTCGAACTACATTATATGAAATAGAAAGAGGCAAGCCAAATGTAGGTATTGGCAATTATGCCCAGGTTCTATCCGTGCTTAGGTTAGAGGATGATTTATTAAATATTGCAAAAGATGATGAGCTAGGACGTAAGCTTCAGGATGCAAAATTAGTTGTAAAAAAGAGAGCACCAAAAAGAAAACCGGAGATTAGAAATGGCTAAAGCAAACACTAGAAGAGAAATCCTCGTTTATGCTTCCTGGAGAGGATTAAAAGATCCCGCTTTATTAGGAACTCTTTACTCGGAGGTAGTACGAGGTAAAGAAATATTTTCATTTGAGTATTCAGAAGGGTGGCTGGAGTCAAGATTTTTGCAAGTTATTGATCCGGATCTGCAACTTTATACAGGCACACAATATTTAAAAAGTAGTAAAAATAATTTCGGAATTTTTCTTGATTCTTCTCCAGACAGATGGGGGAGAGTCATTATGCAAAGACGGGAAGCAATTTTATTACGAAAAGAAAACAGATCCGCAAAAACATTATTAGAATCAGACTATTTGTTAGGAGTATATGATAAAAATAGAATTGGCGGTTTAAGATTTAAAGAAGATGCAGATGGACCATTCTTAAATCAGGATGAAAAACTTGCAGCACCACCGTTCACATCAGTTAGTGAGTTACAGGAGGCAAGTCTGAAGTTTGAGAAGGATGAAGATGTATCTGACTCAGAACATCTTAAATGGTTAAATATATTGCTTGCCCCCGGATCATCTCTGGGTGGCGCACGGCCAAAAGCAAGCATACATGATTCTAAGGGTAATTTGTGGATTGCAAAATTTCCCAGCATAAATGACACCAAGGATATTGGTGGATGGGAAATGGTAGTTTATAATCTTGCGGTAAACTGCGGATTAAATGTTGCTGAAGCTAAAATAGAAAAGTTTTCAAATCGGTATCATACATTTATGGTCAAAAGATTTGACAGGATTCAAGATGAACGAATCCATTTTGCATCGGCAATGAATATGCTTGGTTATACGGACGATAGAGAATCTCACGCCGGGGCAAGTTATCTTGAGTTAGCAAAATTCATCACCAAAAATGGAGCGAATGTAAATAATGATTTGAAAGAATTATGGAAACGAATAGTATTCAATATCAGTGTTTCAAATACGGATGATCATCTAAGAAACCATGGTTTTATTTTAACAGAATTAGGATGGATACTTTCTCCTGCATTTGATGTTAATCCAAATGAAATGGGCACTGGACTAAGTTTAAATATTTCAGAGAATGATAATTCGTTAAGCCTGGATCTTTCACTTGAGGTTGCAGAAGATTTTAGATTAAAAAAAGATGAGGCTGAAAAAATAATAAATGATATTGGAAATAAAGTAAGTGATTGGAAAACTATAGCCGGAAAATACGATATTCCTAAAGCAGAACAATCAAGAATGGAAAAAGCATTTCAAAAAAAATGAAATGGTCAAATTACTTTATCGGAAAACTGAATAGCTTAACAAATATACACCTAAATATCCTCTACCTCATATCCTATTGCTCTATAGCCTTTAATTCTTTTTGAAAACATTTTGAGAAACATTCGCGAGTTGCTATCGACATAATCATAAACAATTACTTCGTTTTTCAAATGGTGTGCTCTGTGCAGGCGGCCTGCATATTGTGCAATCGTTCCTTTCCAGGAAATCGGCATTGTAAGGAACAGTGTATCAAGCCTGGGATCATCAAATCCTTCTCCTATATATTTTCCTGTTGATATTATTACTCTGGGTTCATTAGGTGGAATATTTTTCATCTTTTCTTCTACCACCGATCTTCTTTTCTTCCCTATACCTGCTTCCAGCAAAAATACATTTTTTACAACTGGTAGAATGAGATCATATAATTGTTTCATATGCTCTCGTCTCTCTGTTAAAACCAATGGAAATCTTTTACCGCTTATTGAGGAGATTACATCTTCCACAATGAGACTATTTCTTTCTTTATCTGAAATAATCACTGAATAAAGCTTGTGAATAACGGAATATGAATTATCTTGCTCTAAATCATTAAAATGAACATCAGTCTTTCTAATAATTACCCTGTGATGAATCAAACTTTCATCCGCAAATTTCTTTGCATTCACACTATATCTTACTGGGCCCAAACTCATAAGTACTATCGGGTGGTGACCATCTTTCCTGTTTACAGTAGCGGAGAGACCCAAGAAGTATTTAGCTTTGGATTGTTTGACTGCCAGTTCAAAACTATAGGCTGAAACATGATGACATTCATCAACAATTATCTGACCGTATTCGGAAATAATTTCATCAACCTCATGCTTCCTGCTTAACGATTGAATTATTGCCACATCTATTTTTCCCGTTATTCGTCTTTTACCTCCCCCTATTATTCCAATTTCCTTCGGATCTATTTGTAAAAAAGTACTTAGCTTATAAACCCACTGGTCAACTAATTGTTGCCGGTGTACAAGTATAAGTGTATTAACTTTTCGTTTCGCGATTATATAAATAGCCGCAACTGTTTTACCAAATGCAGTAGTAGCAGCAAGAATTCCGATATCATTCTTAATTAAGGTATTTACTGCCAACTTTTGATCTTCTTTTAATTCCCCGAAAAAATTTACTTCAATATTTTTGCCTGAATATCTATAATCAATAATATCAGTTTTAACTGATAGGGATTTTAATAGATTATTTACATCCTCCAAACAACCTCTTGGCAAACCAATATGTTTTGGATAATCATCATGACAGCTAATAATCCTTGGTTTATTAAAAGTCGGTAGTCTCATTGCCTGAGCTTTATAGAATTCGGGATTCTGAAAGGCAGCCAGCCTTATAAGTGCATTTATTAAAGAGGGTGGTAAGCCTTCTTTCTCAATATATATTTGATTTCCCAGAACTATTTTTAGATGGTCATGTAGTTCTCCAGTTTTAAACGATAAGGTGCTCTTTTTTCCAGGTATTATGTTCCATGGTTCTTCACATTCTTCATTAGTTACAGACTTAATCCCCAGAATCATTCCACTTATAGCTGCACTTCGAACAAGCTCTTCAGCTTCCAATTTAGAAAGCAGTCTAACATTCCCTAAATAATTCCATTGGTCCTTATAAGGAACAAATTGATCATCAATAAAAACACTATTGCCATTTTCTCGTGCTTTTTTTTGAAGAGGCAAAGCAATCAAATTACCGAAACCACCTTTCGGCATATAATCCTGGCTTGGGAAAAATCTGTCGTATGAATCAAAATTAATTTCCGGCCTTTTTGCCATTGTTTGTGTGATGATAAAAGAACCTAATTTTCTAGCTGTAGAAGCAGGAACAGGTTCAGAGAAAAATATCCAAATGTGTCCGCCATTTCCAGAGCGAGATCTTTCAAGTGATGCTGGGATATTTAATTCATGACAAACTTCAAAGAAAGCGGAGACATCTTGTTTCCATCCTAATTTATCAAAATCAACTGCCAGGAAACAGCAAGTATCATTCTGAAGCAAAGGGTATAAACCAATAACATAATATGAATTCGACCGGGAATTATCTTTGAAACCGGTAAGATGATTACGAATAATCTTGTCTGTTACAGGAATGAAGTTTTGTCGTTGACAGTCACTGCATTTAATTTTAGGTTTTTCGCAGATGCCATGAATCCATTCATTATCACATGCAGGGGAATACCCTGATTTTCCAGTCTTTGTGTTTTCAAATCTTTTAGGAAAAACATCAACTCGTCCCTTAAACAATGATCGAAATAAATCAATTTTAACTTTTTCAGATGAGTGATTATTTATACTATTTTCATTATTCAACAGAAATTTAACATCCGGTTCTTTAGCGTATAAATCTTTTTTCTGTTTTAATGAAGATATTCTATCTACTAATTCCTTTCGCTTTTCATTAAGCGACTTAAGTTCTTCTTCGGCTTTAATGATATTTTGATCTAACTCTTCCAATTGATTTTTTCAGGTTACTACATATTATGACTATTATTTGTTATTGTAAGGAGAAAGATTATTCTCTCAAATTTGATAGTTTGAATATTTTGTACCAATAGAAAAAGGCTTCGGGATTTGATTTTTTTAACCGGTTAAGTTTTGTGTTCATCGGTGGAGAAATTGACCAATCTTTCACTTGCATAGGATCTTTAAATTTTTCAATTGATTTCGAATCAAATTTTATTAACACCGATAAATAAGCTGCTTTTGAGGCACTAGTTATAGCTTTATCTAAATGATAACTTTCGGAAAATATAAATCTTGATACTCTTTGAATTCCTTCCAGTAATTTATTAAAATCGCCTTTGCCATCTGACCCTCTTGTTACAATACACAGTGATGTCTGAAAAATATCTTCTAATACATCACCCTCTTTGGTATTAACTTGATTCCTATAAACCAGTTCTTGTGCTGCAAACTTATAAAAGGTTGATTTAAGAATTTCTGTATTAGAAATTACATCAAACAAATTGCCAATATCATAGAGTTGTTTTATGATTTCCATACTCATACTATCTTCTTTTTTGAAGTATGGAATACCGGTTGTGTTCGGTGAAAAAGCAGTTAATTTATCCCCAAGAATATCTTCAAAGCATGGAACATCAACTAATAGTGGTTTTGTATCCAACGGTATAAATGAAGATTGTATCGGAATATGAATAACATTACTATATTTTACCTCTTCAAATAAAATATCAAGCAGTACACTGTCTTCCTCTCCTTTCGATTTGTGGATTGGAGTATAAAAATATTTGTAATGCTCTTTCTTTATATCAGTCTGGGTGATTCTATGCTGCAACACTTTTCTTGAAAATCCTTGTTCTTTTGCTGCAGCATCTAATATATCCTCTAAATTACCAGGAGATTCCGGCAAAATAATATCTATGTCAATCGACAATCTTTTAGTAGAATTCAGAAGAAGCATCAAAGCTGTCCCACCCTTGAAAACAAATTTTATTTTTTGCTTAACTAGTCCTTCCAGTAATAACAGAGCACGGATAACTTTTTCTACTAATATTTTATCGGCGTTACGGTTTTCTTTAGCAACCTTGGTTAGCCAATCTTTTGTTATCAATGTTTGGTCTATCATAAAATATAATTTGGAATAGTCGTTAAATAATTGTTGAAACTTTCCTTTTTCCTTCTCCTATCAGCATAACGAAGCATTCTGTTTTTATTTATTGAATACTTACTGAATGCTTCTGTAAAAATTATTCGCATTTCTGAGCCTTGTTGTGCAGAAAATATTACATCATCACAAAATATATCTACTAGCATTTTTTCAATAGTGGTTGTCAGAATCCTCTGTATATTTTGTGTGGGTGCTCCTGATACAAGGGATTTTATAATAAGTGTTTCCTTGTCTGGAGGTAAATATTTATTGATTATATCCGAGGTTGGGTCCAGAAATACCGGGTAATTCGCTTCTTTTAAAAAGAAGAAGACTGATTCAGCAGCATTTGCTTCTGCTTCGATAAGCAAATAAAACCTACCAGGCTGATGAATCATGAATTCATTAAATGAAGATGTATTCCAAAGGCAGACTCTCAGATGAGGAAATTTTTTCTTCAATTTTGCATGGATATTTTTAATCCTTGAAGAAATTTCGGGTAAATAAAATTTCACCTTCTTTATTGTAAACTTTCCTTTTCCAATTCTACTGATAGTCCCAATATTAACTAAGCGGTAAACTCTCCAATTTATGCTGGTAGCTTTTATGTCTGGTTCTAATTTTCGGTAAAACTCAATCAGATCTTTTGTTTCAAAGATTGGTTGATTAGCAAAACATTCTTTTAATTTTTCGATATTTAATTTGTCAGTTGCGATAGTCTTCAATATTTTATTTCAAATATAGCAAAACTATAGATTGACAGCAAATGAAGAATGCTGTCAATAATTAGTGTATGAATATGACTGAGAATAAACTTGGCTAGGTTGAGGAGATATCCCCCGAATGTGGGCAATTTATTAATTAATATAATTATAAAACTACTTCCATTTCTACTTCCCGAATAACACCAAAAATTTAATTGCTGTAATTTATTATAATATAAGGGGTTACGGCTCTCAATAATGAGAAATATTTTAGGTGTCCTGACTCTTAATCAGCAGGTCACCGGTTCGAGCCCGGTTGGGTGCACATTTGGCGCAAAATCGAAAGGTTTATGCGCCATTTTTTATTGCAATGGGATAAAGCCAGCGCTTAAAAGTAACAGCATCGGCAAAAACCTTGTCATTAAATTTATTTTTCATACTTCTGTCCAAGATAAATTAAAATTAGAATCAATATTATAATATTTCGTTGTTTTGGACGGATGTGATTTTTCAGGGGAGTTCGAAGTGTCTTCATCATCTTAATTCTTCATTCTATATGTAATTCCTTTTGCTACTCGAAAAAACAAACTCCTGGCTGGGCATGATGTGAAAGCAAATGCTATCCGCTATTTGATATCAGAACATAGCGGTGCTTAAAATAATTTGATAAAAGGGATTATTTATTGCAAAAAAGTTGGTCATAAATGAAAAATGGGAGCTACTACTAATAGAGGAGTATCGTTGATTATAAAATTTATGTGACGGAGGTTATGTGATAAAATCGAAGGGATTGGGAGTATTTACAGGAAAGAGACGTTAAATCCTATATCAAACAGTGTATGAACTGTCTTGGGGAAGTGCAAGAGAAGTAAATGAGACTCCTTAGCCCGGCATGATGGTGCCATCCTTCTTCCAAGTTTACGGCAAGGCAATGCCCGTGACCGAAGGCACAACAGATTTTCTGGAATGGCTAAAAATCAGGAATAATTTTCGCCATCAGCAGGCTTCATGGCAAAAAATGGAAAAGTGGAATTACAATTAATAGAGGGGTACTCGTAAAATAGAGATGAAGAGAGAAATGAAATCAGTTAAGGAAATTGGAAGAAAAGGCATAATTCAGATCAAAATTAAAGTATTTGATAAAATAATTAACAATAGGAGTAACAAATGGCATTAGCACATGGTTTAATGCAAGAAATGTCAGGGGTTTTGGGGGATGTTGTAATTGTGCACAGGGGGAAGAAGACTTTTATTAAGAAAAGACCGGAAAAAAGCAAAAATCCTTTGACTGAACTGGCAATGGAAAAGAGAGAAAAGTTTGCTTTAGGGGGAAAAATAGCCGGGGCAATTTCATCCATTATCGAGGTAAAGAAACTTTGGGCTCCAAACCCGGAAGAGAATCAAACAAGTTACAACAGGATGTTTATAGCAAACCACGGTCAATTTAATATTGAAGATTTGACCGGAAAGATTGTTGTTTCAGATGTAGCCGGGTTAGAGATTTTGAATCCTACTATTGAGTTAGGAAATTCGGGAGTGGAGATAAGCTGCGATTGGTATGAGAGCAAGGATATTAATAAGCGTGAGGCGGCAACAATAATAATGGCGGCGGGAATTATTGCATTAATAAATCCTGCAGAGGAGGATAAACAAAACCCATATCAATTTATGACATTCAAAACAGAAATGTTTCCTATTGATGAGAATGGAAAGTTTTCTGCAAAGGTTGAATATCCCGGGGGCGACTTGATGAAATTTCAGGCGTATCAGTCAAAGAAAGCATTCGGAGTATTTGTTACCCTTGATGAGGGGTCGAACCCGATAGATATTTCGGAGACGTTTGAGAGCGGGTTGTAAACAGTAGAAATCTTTCACTCTTTAATTATAAAATTATATTCATATTTTAATATTGTATCAGAAATAATTTGGAAATTCATCTAATGTTTAAAATCAATAAAGTTCTGACAATCTTTTGCATTTTGTTCCCGGCAAATTTATGGTTTCAGGCGAGTGCTCAGCCAACAGATGCTGCCGCTCATGATAAAGCCAGATTGGATACGGTAATTAAGTTTGTAGATAATTTACTGACAGATGGAAAGGACGTATATAGCGGTAAATCTACTCCATTATTGGTAAATGGAATTAATGTATTTACAAAGGAACCGGTAAAATGGGTTTTCCCTAACGGGGAAGAAGCAGTTCTGGCAGATTTTGCATGTCAGCAAAATTTAATGCGTGTTCTTGCAGGCTTGACTAATCTTACCGGTGATGAAAAATATAAATCAGCTGCAACAAATATGCTGAAATATTATTTTGCTCATTTTCAGGATACGAGCGGTTTGCTTCAATGGGGAGGGCACAAATTCGTTGACCTTAAATCTTTGAAAGCAGTAGGTCCCAGTGATAAAGATCTGGTACATGAACTAAAAAATGCATACCCGTTTTATGATTTCTGGTATGAGGTTAATCCGGAGTTGACTGTTAAATTTATTAAAGCTTTCTGGAATGCTCATGTTTATAACTGGAAGACATTGGAAATAAGCAGGCACGGAAGGTATGGACTAATTCCCGGAGATATATGGAACAACAGATCCGAACAGCAGAAACCATTTTTCGAAGCACGCGGGTTATCATTTTTAGATGCCGGAAATGATCTGATTTATTCCGGCGTAAAACTTTATGAATTTACACATGACACCGGCGCGCTTTTATGGGCTAAACGACTGGCAAATCAGTATGTTCTTTGCCGCGATCCTAAAACCGGATTAGGCGCATACCAATTTACGCAGCCCAAAAAAACCGCTGAACCTGCTGCCGACAGCAATACTTTTTCAATGTATGGCGACCGCGTACAGCGTCAGTTCGGTCCTGAATTCGGGCCGAAGGCTTTAGAAGGAACCATACTTTTAAAAAAACATATCGAGACAATATACTCGATAAATGCTCTGATGGAAATCCAGCTTGCACAAGAACTGGGTGACAGCGGTAAGGAATTTTACGAATGGACCAGAGAGGGAATGTCTTCCCTGGCAAGGTATTCATATATTCCTAAAAAAAATCTTTTTCGCCCCATGTTCAGCGATGGACGGGATCTTTCTGATTATGTTTTAAAACGGGATGGATACAATGGACGCAAAGGCACGGTTTTAAGACCATTCAGAGCAAGCAATATGTTATTGATATCTTATGCACGCGCTTTTATGGTTACGCGGGATAAAACTTTATGGGAAATTGCCCGCAGCATTGCAAAAGGGAGCGGTCTTGGTGACTTTGGCACTGAACCTGCGAAGGATATTAAATTAAATTACCAGACTAAAAATGATGATCCCTTTGCCGTATTTGCTTTAGTAGATATTTTCAGGCAAACACAGAATTCAGAATATCTTGACCTTGCGCGTATTGTTGCTGATAATATTGTAAAGAATAAATTTAATCATGGTTATTTTACTCCCGGTGCAGATTATCTTTATGCGAATTTTGATGTCATTGAACCTTATGCCCTGCTGACACTTGACGCAGCTATTAAAGGGACACCAGATAAAGTTCCCGTATTCATAAATGGAGGCGGATTTGTACAAGGTGAGTACAAATTTCCCGACGGAAGCGTAGGAAGTATTAAAGATGAATATTTTTACACAATGCAAAAGGGAAAGCTACCACCTGTATCAGATAATGGATTAAAGGATGAGTAAGTAAGTAAATTCATTAATATTGAAAGATTTTAATGCCTTTTTTAGTATTTTAGACACAGATTGTTGTCAAGAATTTAAATCAACATTTATGGCTGTATTAAATTCAAATAATATCAGTGATGACCGGGAAGATTTGCCCAAAGTTCTGTTGGTTATCGATGATTTGCCAACTGTCTGGATAACAAAGATATATCTGAAAGAGATTTGCAGAATTGAAAGTGTTTGTACGGGGCCGGAAGCTATTAAGGCAGTGCAGGAAGACAAATTTAAGATTATTCTGATGGATATAAATCTTGGATTAGGAATGGACGGCATAGAGGTCTTAAAGGAGATCCGGAAAGTTACGGGATATGAGAATACTCCAATTGCAGCATACACAGTGAAGCCAGTGTTCGAAGATGAAAAATATTTCCTGGATGCAGGATTTAATTATTACATTCCGAGACCATTCAACAAAATTGATTTCCAGAATAAAATTTCCGAAATATTAAATTAGGTAATAAAAAAGCCTGCAGGAATGAAACAAATAAATTTCTTGTTTCTAATAATATCATTAATCACATTCTCATGCAGCAATAACCGGAGCGATAATGACAGGGCGGTTTATTACTGGAAGACCAGTTTTTCAATGTCCCCTTCCGAAATTCGTTTTTTATCCGACCTGAACGTAAGAAAAATCTATTTAAGGGTATTTGATGTAGACTGGGATAACACTCTAAGTGCACCAATACCGCTTGGTGAAATAAAACTCAACAAACTTCCCGACACCTCTTTCAGCATTATTCCTGTCGTTTACATTACCAATAAAGCCATTGCCAATTTGCCAGACCAACAGGTCGATGGGCTTGCGGATAAAATATTATTCCGGGTTAATGACTTACTTACCGGTAATAAAATGAAATACAAGGAATTGCAGATTGACTGTGACTGGAGTGAGAGTACAAGATCAAAATATTTTTTGCTTATCTCAGATCTTAAGAAACGGCTTATAACGGAAAATAAAATTATAAGTTCAACGATCAGACTACATCAGATAAAGTATTCTTACAGAACGGGGATACCGCCTGTGGACAGGGGGATGCTGATGTTTTACAATATGGGAAAGATAAATGCACTGGATAATCTGAATTCAATTTATAATGCAACAGATGCGGGCAAATATACCGGAGCAATCAAAAGTTATCCTCTTCCTCTTGATGTTGTTCTTCCGATGTTCGGCTGGGTAGTGCATATAAGGGAGAATAAAATCACCGGGTTATTAAATGAAGAGCTGATTCCTGAACTTGCAACAGATAAAAGATTTAAGGCATGGGGGAAAAATTCATATTCTGCGACAGAAAGTTTTTTCCTTCACGGCAATTATTATATAAAGGGAGACCTATTAAAGATTGAGGAGTCAGACTCCCGGCTTTGCAGAGATGCGGCATTAAAGGCAGCGGCAAATTTAAACAACAGCAGAAGAACTATTTCTGTATTTGATTTTGATTCACTAAAAATTACAAAATACAATGAAGAAGATTTCACCAAAATCTATAATTGCTTTAATTAGTATTTTAATAATTGTTACGACTGTAATTATTATTGCCTGCGGATGGGACGGTGAGGAGGATCCGGCTTATAGCTTTTTACCCCAGGAACTAATATATACTCCTTTCTACAAAACCTCAGAAATATTTTATGTTGGGGGGCAAAAGGACTCAAATATCCATGATTTCGATTCAATCAATATTGAGGAATGGGGAGGATTTTTTTCAGGATTAGTAACTAATAAGGATCTGGGGTATATTTTATATCAGGCAAGGATTGGTGAGATCGATACACTTATATATTTTCTTAAAGACCAGAAATTCCCTCTAAAGACAAAACTTGCCTTAAATACAATTCTGAGTTACCCCGATAAAAATATTTCTATGCAATTCCTTGTTTACCTGCGGTTTGCTAAAAGATGCGAAACATTCACAACCTACATCTTCGATTCTAGCAGCTGGTATGCCAGCACAAGGAGTGATACTTACGATAATAATTATTTTAAAAGGTTGGAAGAATATGAGGCGTCAGTTGATCCGCGTAATAATAAAGCCAATATGGACCAGATCATTAATGATGGACTTAACCAGCTTGTAAATGCTAAAAATAAATTTATTTATGAACGATATCTTTTTCAGATTGCCCGGTTATATTATCATGCCAAAAGGTATAGTGATTGTGTATCATTCTATCGAAAAAACGAACCACAATTCATAGTTTCTAAAAGCATTAAATACAGGACTCTTGGGTATGCTGCCGGATCTCTTTATAAGTCTAAAAAGTTTGGCGAATCCAATTATTTATATTCGCTTTTATATGATCAGTATCCGGAAATGGAGGATATAGCTTATGTTGGTTTTTCCCCGAGGGAAGAAAAGGACTTGAAGCAAAGTCTAAAACTTGCAAAGACTGACAGGGAAAAGGAAGTTATTTGGCAGCTTGTAGGTATACATGCCGATCCACTCAGAGGAATGAAAGAAATTTACAAATTAGATCCTAAATCGGATCTTCTTTATGTGCTGCTTGCCAGAGCTGTGGCAATTGCAGAGAAAAGTTATTTCCCGCTGACTACCGATCCAACGACTGTAAATATCAAAGTTAAGAAAATCAATAACGACCTTTTTGAATTTGTAAGGAAAACAGCTGAAAAAAAGAATACCTTAAAACAATATGTCTGGGATCTTGTTGCAGGGTATTTTTCATTCGTTAAGTCAGACTTTAATGATGCTCGTGCTTATTTTAAAAAGGTAAATAATGAAGTCAGGAATAATCCCATGGTAGAGGGACAGCTCCATCTTCTGAATCTTGCCATGCTGGTTCAGGAGAACCCTCATCCTGACAAGAATTTTGAAAATGCGATTGCTAAAGACCTGAGATGGCTTAAAATAAAATCGATAAACCCATATGGCTACGCGGATTATCCGCCTGACACTCTCAGATATAATGATATTTATACTTGGATTCTTAAAAAGTTATCCGCGGAATATTTAGCTCAGGGAGACACAATTAAATCTGAACTTCTTAACCCGTATATGAGTTCCGAAATTTATATGAGCAATTCAAATGCTACCAAAATGTTTGCTTTTATGGATAAAAAAGATAAATCCTCATTCGATAGGCTCGCATTGTCTGTATACAAATATAAAAAGGTGGATATACTTGAATACCAGGGAGTAAAAATTTTTCTTGACGGAAATCTGCCTGAAGCATATAAAATATTCACGGCAGTTGACAGTGTCGGTACAACAGTTCTGCCTGCCGACCCATTTGATATCCATATAAATGATAATCATGATCGCGATTTTGAAGCGGCTAAGAAAATAACCTATACTAAATTTACTTTTGTTAAAAGAATGGCGGAACTCCAGGCATCGATTGATAGGAAATCGCCCGATGCCGCAGATCTTTGTTTTCAGCTTGCCAATGGATTTTATAATTCCACCTACTTTGGTAATAATCGGACGTTTTATAATACAAATATCACTGATTACTACTTTTCGAAAAGACATGAAATAATGCTTGATACTGAAAATATTGATCATAGGGTTTTCGTTTGCTCAAATGCCCTGAAGTATTATCTTAAAGCAATGGAACTCTCCAATGATCGGGACTTCAAAGCGAAGTGCTGTTTCATGGCAGCCAAGTGTGAACAGAATAAATATTTCTGCAGGAAGGATAGAAAACCTAAAATCGATTTTGTCGCTGGAAAGTATTTCAAAGAGCTGAAGGATTCATATAATAACACCGATTATTATAATGAGATTATAAAAGAGTGCGGATATTTTAGAACTTATCTCTCAAAGAATAAATAATCCCTGAACAACATGAAAAATATTATATTCATATTACTCACAGTTTTAATTTATTGTTGGCACTCATATCCATCTGGAAAATTTCCCAATGAAAGCGGATCAGATACAACATTTTACCGGGAACCTTGTGAAATCTATTTTTTCCCTTATATGGTTGGTGATGGAGATACAGTTACTCTGATTCTGAAGAGAATTTTGCCGGATGGCTCATTGGCAGATTACCCGTCTGGGCAATTATTTGATATCTCATATATTGCCGATAATTTAATTCTTCAAAATGGAAATTCGGTTAAGGAAGTTAAAAATATCCGGCTGCCGGTAAGGTTGAGGCTGGGATATATGGCATCAGGAAAAAGATTTGTGAATGCGTATGTAGATTCGAGCGATATTCATGCATATGCATTAATCAAGGATACATCAAATAGAAAAGTTCTGAAAAATTATACTCTCACAGCTCCGGATTCTTTTCTCCTTGCCAGGATGAAACAAAGTTCAGGTTATCACAAACTTCGGCTTGGCAATTTTAAAGGAGCCCGCGAATATTTTGAAGATGCTATTAAAACAGATCCGTCGTTGAATTATTTGTTCTTTCATGATATCGCTTGCACATATTCAATAGAAGGGAATAAACCTGAAGCAATAAAATGGCTCAGGAAAGCATTTGATAATGGTTATATTTATGTACATCATGCCATCCACGATGATAAGGATCTTGAAAACATACGGAGCATGACTGAATTCAGGGGAATTGTTACTGCTCCTTTGGTTAAAGAAAGGAAAGAACTGAGCGACAGCATAAATGCCAACCCGGCAGCCGCAGGGGAATTATTTTATCAGACCGCATGGACTTATGCCGAACAATATGACGCCGACAGCTTTTACGTATTTTTAGAGAAAAGTTTAAAAACAGGATATTATCCTGATAATGAGAATTACTATGCTTTTGATGACCGGAATATAAATCGTATGGATTCTTTGCTGAACAAATATGTAAAGAATGCAGAGAATAAATTATTTTCATGTTCCGGATTCTTTAGATATCCATTGATTATCAGAAAGCTTAAATGCGATGGAATCCCGGATGGCTTAAGCAGTCTCGATAATCTTGAAGTGTTAATCATAACAGGACACGTTAATTTAACTTTCAAAGAAGAAGATCTGGGTAGTCGGAAAAAACTTAAGACACTGGAATTTCCTAACAGTGGTTTGGAATGGATTCCGAAAGAAGTTACCCGACTTGAAAATCTTGAAGAGATTACAATTCACCATGGATCAATTGACCGTCTCCCTTTCAAATTCGGAAATTTACAAAAACTTCAGTTCGCTTCATTCTGTAACTGCAAGCTTATAATGCTTACACCATCGATTTCCCAATGTGTTAACCTTAAGAAAATTCTTTTGGCCAATAATTTATTTACTGATTTTCCGGATGACATATTAAATATCGTATCACTGGAGGAGATCGATCTGTCTAATAACCAAATTGAAGAATTTCCGGAAGGAATAGGCAATTTGATAAATCTAAGGTCACTTAATTTGTCTAATAATTTAATAAGCAAACTGCCTGCCGAAATGGGGAAGCTAAGAAACCTTAAGACCTTAGATCTGAAAGGGAATTCAATTCCAGTTCAAGAGATAAATCAATTGCGTACACAGCTTCCCGGGTGCACAATAGAGGAATAGTTTATTAATATTTAGGGAAGTAATACCGAGCAGGCAGAGCGAATTTGGACGCTCAAACCGCAGGAGATGAGGATTTATTAATGGAAATAAATCTTAATAAAAATTTCATTTGCTATTCCCACTACCCTGCTTATAGTTAACCTAAGCAAATTATTCCGTGATATAACTGCATTAGTAAAAGATGCATAGGTAAATTTTCCGGATGTGGTTTTATCAACTGTCCACACCTGAGAACTATCCGATCTATTCCATCCATATTTTAAATTCCATGTAACACTTGAATTCTGATATTTAGTGACAGCATAAACAGAATCGAGAGTAATATCTTTTGAGAATCGATCTAAGGAGATATCCTCTGAACTGTTAAGAGATGCAGCAGTAAAATGGATTTCGTTTTCTGATAAAGATGTTGGAGTGCCCGAGCTACCACTCAAGGGAATTTTAGTAAAAGGAGGGGAAATACTATTCCGGCTGCCTGATACAGGAGAAGGTTTCCATCCGGAATAGGTACTTGAGATGATTGTAATTCTGTCAGAATCTGCTATACCATAATTGGACGCAATACTGCCGGAAGCAATAATCCAGGTTAATTTATTATTTACTGCCTGATCCTCATGATTACCTTCCCACAGGACGGAAACAGTATTGGAATCAGTTTCCAGGGAATGGTTCAGCCAATCGAAATAAGTATAACTTACATTTAAGCTAACAGCCCATCCTACTTTAATTCCCACGCCATTATTAAATACGTTACCGCCGATTTTACTATTAGCAATATTATATCTTCCAAGATTATAATAATTACCGCCCGAAGAAGTGCCTAATTTTATAACGGGAACGACATCCTGAAAAGCCGCAGACCGGTCTCCTTTGACGTGATATTTTACAAGAGGAACCTGCTCAGTATAAAAATGATCAATACTCAAATGAGTTCCGCCATCGCAAACGAGGGCAGAGCTATCAGTACACTGAATGCATGAGTTGGTATAATATAATTCTCCGACAGCACCGCAATCTATTTTCAATCCAATTTTACTCCGGGTAATATTCACTTCATTTAACAGAGTTGTAGTGGTGCCGCCAAAATTCGGCAAACCCTGTTGATCTTTTATCCAATCATAAGGCGGGGGATAATTTGTATAAACGGGAATCCACACGCCATAACCGGTAACATCCTGTATCTGTATTTTCTGCAGGGTAAAAAAGCATGACTGGGAAAAAATTATACCGTTCTTAAGCTTAAAGCCTCCCTCAATAAAACAATTATCTACAGTAGTCCCCATCGGTCTAAAAAGATAAAACATGCTATATGCCGGACTTATAAAATTGAAATAGCAATTCTTAAATACACTTGAGTTATATGAGCCACCCCAGCCATTCCACAGAGTAACAGCATTTTTAGTTGAATCATTTAAGTCCACCGTAATGACATTGCAGTTGGAATTATTACCTGCAAAATCGGACGATATAGTTTCGTTACTCCACACATGAATGGAATCTGTTAATGTTATTCTCTTATCTATAAACAGCTCCGATGGAGTGGTAAGTGTTGTATCTCCCGTTAATCCATATCCATTTTTATACCGAGTCATAACAATATTGCGGAAATAGATATAGTCCAAGGCCCTCTGCAAGGTAATAACATCAGGTTCGCCAGGTTTTTGAAAATGAGAAAACATATATTTATCCCCAACCGGTTCAATAAAATCATACTTACCATTTGAAGTTGTTTGGGCAAACAGTCGCATAGGAAGAAACAAAAGCAGAACTAAATATTTGCTGAGATTCATTTAATTATTTCCATGTAATACACAGAATGAAAGATATTGACCGGCTTAACAGTTAAAATTTAGTACTAATTAGTCCTTAATTCAATTATGATGAGAAGTATTTTGGATTTTGCTTTTATTTGATATGTTTAAAGATAAATATTACCATAAAGCTATATGAAAAAGATTTTTCTTATTCTAACATTTATAACCGTCATTCCTGCGGGTATATATTCCCAAATTCCGGGGGCATATGCAGATGGAATTCACAAAGATACAAAAGCCATCCAGGCAGCTTTTGACAGCATTGCAAATCTGGGGGGCGGGATGGTAAGATTCACTCCCGGGGTTTATCTGACAGGGCCGTTTATACTAAAAGGAAATAACCTGACGATGCAGATAGACAGCGGGGCTACAATTCTGGCTTCGCCCAATATGAAGGATTATTATCCTGACGGGGCAGACACATCACTTCCGCTGACCAACACTAAAAATTTCATATCCGCGAGCGGTTTCAGCAACATGACTATCCAGGGAAAAGGGACAATAGACGGACAGGGTTCTGTCTGGTGGCCTACAGTAGATAATCCGCCGAGGCCAAGGATGCTACAGCTTGATAAAGGAGTCCACCTGGAGGTAAAAGAAGTTACTCTTACAAATTCGCCGAAATTCCATTTATGCCCGAACCACTGCTATGATGTGTATGTTCATGATATCAGAATCATTGCACCTTCGAATTCACCGAACACCGACGGAGTTGATCCGAGCATCTGTCACAAAGTATTAATAACAAACTGCTACATCGATAACGGAGATGATGATATAGCAATCGGATCGAGCAGTTCCGATCCGGGATGGACTGCGGCAAGCACAGATATAACTATTAAAAACAATACTTTTATGCACGGCCATGGAGTTTCGATTGGCAGTTATACAAGCGGTGGGGTTGACAGCATGCTGGTTGACAGCTGCACATTTACCGGTACTGATAACGGCATAAGGATAAAATCGCAGCGTGACAGAGGGGGGAATGTACGGGGCATAACATACAGCAATCTGACTATGACAAACGTCCGCTACCCGATTTACTTTACTGCATTTTATTCAGGAATTCCACTTCAAAGCGCGGATACTTTATACCCAATAACGAGCACAACTCCATATTTTCATGATATAAATGTTATCAACCTGACATCAACGAATTCTTCGTCGAGCTCAGTGACGGGAATTATTGTAGGAGTACCAGAAGAACCGTTTACCAACATAACACTTCAGAATGTGAAACTTACAGCATATAAAGGAATTGAACTGCGAAATGCGACAATATCTGATCCAGATACGATGCTGATTAATGTAACATCAGGGCCAAGGATTATTTATGAGCTAAGAAGCCAGCTAATCACAGGGATTAATGATAATCATCCTGCAGTACCGGACGGCTACCTGCTGGAACAGAATTATCCTAATCCATTTAATCCGACTACAACTATCAGCTACCAGATACCACAAAGCAGCTTTGTTTCACTTAGGGTATATAATATTTTGGGAAATGAAGTTTCAACATTAGTTAATGAGCAGCAGGCGGCCGGCAAACATAGTTTGATGTTTAGAGCAAATAATTTAGCAAGCGGAGTTTATTTCTATAAACTGCAGTCAGGCAGCTTTAATGAAACAAAGAAATTGTGCGTATTAAAGTAGGTTTTGCTTAAAAAGATCCGGCACGGGAAGCAGAGATTAATATATCTCGATTTTCTTTCCTTTAGTTTCAGGAAATACCCAAATCCATATCCCTGTTAATAAGGCGAATAATGCTGCTATTGAAATTCCTCCAGCCAGTCCGTATGTAACTGCAATGGAAGCGAAATAACCGGAGTAAAGAATTGGATACCTCTGGCCAGATTAAATGCGGAGCCCATGGCTGTATTTCTGATACCGGTAGGAAATAGTTCGGCAAATAAAGGACCATACCCGCTAAACATGCCAGTACCGAAACCTACTAAAAACATGAATATCAAAATAAGGGAAGGGTAAATTATTATATAATCCCACATCAGAGTAATCATAACCAGACCTACGGCCATCACTACGGAATAAATTGAATAAGTGGGTCTTCTGCCGAATTTATCAGCTGCAAAACCAAAGGAAAGATATCCTGCTAATCCGCCAAGCTGAGTTACAATCATCCAAACAGCTGATTTTGTCATGGTAAAATGTCTTTGCTGGTTAAGATAAGCCGGAAGCCAGGAATAAGTAAACCAATAAGCGGACATATCAAAAACTGCGAGGATAAGAGAGAAGAGGAACAGCTTTCTGTATTGATTAGAAAAGAGCAAGAAAAATTTACTTTTTTCTTTAGGCAAGTTCTTTTGTGAGGAGACAAAATTCCTTCTTAAAATCCAGACATCTGATTCAGGCAATTTATTTCTTATAAAAATCACAATCAATGCAGGGAGGATAGAAACGAAGAAACAAGCCCGCCAGCCCAAAGCGGGAGACAGGAAACCGCCGACCACAGAAGCCAGGAGAATTCCGAAGGGAGCGCCGGTCTGCATAATTGCCCCATATCTTCCTCTTATTTTTGCAGGAAAAGTTTCACCGATATAAGTTTGGCCGGTTGCCCACTCACCTCCGACTCCGAGTCCGGTAATAATCCTGAAGATAAGAAGCAAAGAGAGATTTGGTGCGAGGCCACAAAGAAATGTACCAACGCTATAAGTAATAATAGTCAATTTGAGAACCGATTTTCTGCCATACCTATCGGAGAGGATACCGAATAGAACACCTCCCAGTGCAGTAGCGGCAAGGGAGGTTCCCATTACATAAGATAATTGTATATCTGAAAAGTGAAGTTCGCGTCCTATAGGGAGGAGGAGGAAAGAAAAAAGTATAAGATCATAAAAGTCGAATAACCAACCTGCCCAGCTAATAAATAATATTTTGAAATGCTGTTTCCCCGGTTTGGCATATTCATTTAATAACAATTCCGGCATAATTTATTTCTAAATTTGTAAATGCAGAAACATTACAGTAGACTATTTTATATAAAAATAATTAAAAATTTAATGACAATACATAAAAATATTTATAAAGATGCGGGCAGGGTGAAGGGGATTTTCTGATTGAAACTTTAGTTTATTATTATTAGGTTTCAAAGAGTCAAATCTGCAATTGAGAGTTATTGATACACTGAATAAAGCTATGATGATTTTCTGTTGATCTCTTCAATTTATATCTCTTTCATTTATCAAACCAGTTCAATTCTTTTTCATGAGGTAAAAGTTGAAAAAAATTATACTCTTTCTATTCATTCCGCTTTTTCTAAATACCTTTACAAATTCTCAAACATGGCGAAAAGCTTATGATACACCAATACCAGCCATCAAAGGAGGCTGCACAACAGATGCGAATACAGCCTGGCTTGGAGGTGCAAATCAAAGTATATTCAAATCAACTGACCGGGGAATTACCTGGATTGATAAGTTCCATATAAATTCTTTAAGCAATTTTGTTTTTGATATCTCTTTTATTAATTCAACGACAGGATTTGCCGGATGCAATAGCGGAAAGATATTAAAAACAACCGATGGTGGGGATACCTGGCAATCACTTTTTGTACCCAATATAACATATGCTGTTACTAAAATTCATTTTTTCGATGCCAATCTGGGATTTACTTTATGCACCAATGGAACTTCATCAATAATATATAAATCAACTGACGGCGGGAACAGCTGGACAACAACAGCAACGATTTCTGCCGCAATGGAAGCCATGGATTTTTACAGTCCTACTGTGGGAATAGCAACCGGGGCCGATGGTAATATATGGTATACAACCAACGGAACGACATGGGCTAAAGGGAGTGTCGCTTTTGATCCGAGCCTAACATATTCAAGACTTGATCAATGGGGAGTTAAGTTTACTTCTGCAACCACGGCTGTTTCATGCGGCTGGGGCTCTACGGCTTTGGGTTATGAACCAACTATTTTTCTTAAAACAACTGATGGAGGAGTTACATGGAATCAAATGGTGCAAACGGCAGGAAATAAAACTTATGTGAATTTTCAATCAATATATTTTAAAGATCAGTTGAATGGAATTGCTGTTGGTGGATCAGCAACTCCCGGAACCGTAATATGTAGAACTACCGATGGTGGAACTAACTGGATACCATTGCCAACAGTATCCGGGTTTACTCCAGCCATAGTGTTAGGATTTTATGATACATTAATTGTTTCCGGTGGTAATGGAAATATAATTTTGAGCTCTGATTTCGGGAATTCATGGGCAGTTGAAAATAATCATCCTTCATCAACTATGTCTTCAATAAATATTGTAAATAATAATATTTATGCTTGCGGGGGTGATGGAATATTTTTTAAATCAACCGACTCCGGTGCCTCGTTTGATATGAGTTATATGGTATCCGGCAATAAATGTCTTTGGTCAAAAGGAATTTATTTTTTGAATGATAGCTTGGGTTTTGCTGCCAGTCAAAAGGGGCAGGCCCTGAAAACTACAAATGCAGGTTTGACATGGACTCAGGTTATCCGTGATTCAGTTTCTAACTCTATAAATAATGCAGGCGTTTATTTTATAGATGAAAATATTGGATTTGTGGTCGGGAACTATAATTCAAATGTAGATATTATTTATAAAACTACAAATGGCGGGGCTACGTGGTCCAATCTGGTGAATAAAGCATACCAAACTCTTAATTGTGTTTCCTTTGCTGATGCAAATCATGGGGCGGCAGGCGGAAACCATTCTACAATTTTATATACAACGGATCAGGGAGTTTTCTGGAATGTGTCAACTGTAAATACTACCGACCAGTTAGCTATTAATGGAATTAATTTTTATGACGGACTTAATGGTATTTCTGTCGGCACGGGGATCATACTTAAAACAACTAATGGCGGTGCTACATGGAATAGAATCGCGGTACCCGGTTACGCGGCAACTGCTAATTTGACTTCAGTTTGCCACTTTGGTTCGACATTATATTCAGCAGGAGGCAAATACTGTCTGAAATCAACCGATACAGGGAATACATGGGCAAATATTATGGATACTATTTTCGCAGCACAGAATAATATCACTTCAATGAACTCTTTAATTGCAGATAGCAATGGCAACATCTGGATAGCCACAGTAACAGGTTTAATAACTAATGCTTCTATCACTTTACCGGTTGAATTAACATCCTTTACATATAAGAGTGCAAATAATTCAGTTAGGCTTGATTGGATAACACAAACAGAAGTGAACAATAATCATTTTGAGATTGAAAGAAAGAATCAAAATGCAAGCTGGGAGAAAGCCGGTGAAGTTATGGGTTCCGGGAACAGCAACTCGCCGAAACGATATTCATTCACAGATAAGAAGTATCTGACAAACGGGAGATATTTTTACAGATTAAAACAAGTGGATAATGACGGCAGATTTAAGTACTCGAACGAGATAGAGGTTAATGTAAGTTACATTCCAAATGTTTATTCACTTGAGAATAATTTCCCGAACCCATTTAATCCGAGCACAAGAATAAGGTATTCGCTGCCGTTTGACAGCAATGTGAAACTGGCTGTTTATAATTCGCTGGGGCAGCTTGTAAGCGAGTTATCAAATGAAATTAAGCAAGCGGGGACATACGAGATATACTTCAGTTCATCTTCATTAGCAAGCGGTGTATATTTCTATTCAATCCAGGCAAACTCGCTTGACGGAAAGAAGAATTTTACATCTACAAAGAAGATGATGTACCTAAAATAGGAGCAGAGAAAACCGAGATAATTTCTATTTGCCTTTTTAATAATTAATTATTAATTTATTGAAGGTTTAATGTCGCTTTCACTACCAACTACTTTAAACAATGATCGGGACTTTTGATTTTATATACAAAGATTCGATAATTTTATTTAGACTAGTTCTTCATTTTTATTTCTCATTTCAGCATAAATATCCAGCAAACAAAATTACGTTATAGTGATCCTATAGGTTTAGTTTCATAATCGTGCCAAAGTAACAATTAATATTTTATTAATAAAAGGATATCGTTATGAATACACCAAAAACAGAAGATCAAATAATTGATCATATACTTACATATGATCCAGAAGATTCAACAACCGCATTGAAATCTTCAAGTCCACAACCAGCTTTTATGGCACCAAGAACACTGCCGACAATACCATGGCCTAAAGGAAAGATACCAATTCCAAAGCCATTGAGTAAAAAGCCGGATGCCAACAATAAATTACCCAATGCAGATATTCTGGTAGTCACATGGACAGTTGCAGAAGCACTGGCCCTTTCCGATGTTTTGACACCGGGATACAGGAGTAAAACAGATTGGTACATATATGCACATAACTGGAAAAAAGAGTTTAAGCCTATTATTAAAAAGGGGGCTCCTGCACTAATAGAAGACAGGCTTGGTCTCTGGTTTAAAACTCAAATCGGTGATAAATCGATAATCTGTTTAAAATCGGAACTTCATCTTGCCAGAGACGGCGCAAAACTTCCGGTATGCGAATATTGGCAGCAAATAATTGCAGAAACCAACCCGTCTATCGTTATCACAACCGGTACTGCAGGAGGTATTGGTTCAAATATTGTTTTAGGGGATGTTGTAGCAAGCAAAACGGTCAAGTTTGATTGCCAGCGTACTTTCAAGAAATCATCTTTTGCCCAATCAGAATATACCTGTAAGAAAAACATTTCATTAAAAGAAATTTCGTATGCTAACAAAAATCTAATGGGAGTAACATTAGACCGTTTACCTGCTCTTAAACGAGAGCCAAAGATCATTATAAGGCCTTTAACGGCAGATAAAAAAATAGATGTGGTAACGACAGATTTCTTCGCATTTGATGACTCAAGGGATCATTTCGGCCTGCAGGAGCTTGGAACAGCTGTAGAAATGGGGGATGCAGCTTTAGGTTTAGTATGCCAAAATTTAGGTACCAAAGCACCCGCATGGATAGCGGTAAGAAATGCAAGCGATCCACAGATAGATGGCACTTTATCGTATAAACAGCAAGTTGAAATGGCAGGCCGCATATATGAAAAATATGGTTACTGGACGACTATTAACAGTGCTATTGCCTGCTGGTCAATTATTGCATCCTAGAGGAAATTTATTATCTGACCATAATTCAATTTTGTAATTAAACCATAAGGAAATAATAATATGGCAAATAAAACTGCTCATTATGGATGGATTCCAGATATTCCGGATCACCGAGATTTAATTTATGCTGCACCCAGACCTATAGTTAAAAAACTTCCATTAAAAGCAGACCTAAGAAAAGAGTGTCCGCCTATTTATGATCAGGGGCAAATAAGAAGTTGTACGGCTAACGCAATAGGAGCTGCTTTCGAATACGGATTGGATAGAGAAAACCGCTCAAAAGATTTTATGCCATCAAGGTTGTTTATATATTATAACGAGCGTTCAATGGAAAACGCAATAAATTCAGACAGCGGTGCACAAATCCGCGATGGTATAAAGAGTGTGGTTAAGCAGGGTGTCTGTCCTGAAACCATGTGGCCCTACGATCCTCAAAAGCTAACTAAAAAACCACAGGTTAAATGCTATAAAGCAGCGCTAAAGCATCAGGTTGAATCATATCATCGATTAAACAGAGATATAAACCAAATGAAAGGTTGTCTGGCAGATGGATATCCGTTTATATTTGGTTTTACAGTTTATTCGTCATTTGAGTCCGGTTTTGTAGCCAATTCGGGTATATTAAACATGCCCCAAAAGAATGAACAAAATATGGGAGGTCATGCAGTTCTTGCGGTAGGATATAATGATAATGCAAAACGTTTTATTGTACGGAACAGCTGGGGGAATAATTGGGGTTTAGCTGGATATTTCACAATGCCTTATGATTATTTGCTTGATGAAAATCTATCAGACGATTTCTGGACAATCCGTTTAGTTGAATAAGTCAGACATTTATAACTGCGATCTGAAGGGAAAATTGATCAGATGTTAGAAGAAGGAAAGGATATAGAGGATAAAAGTGAACCCGGACCACCTGATTTGGATCCCCACCAATAAGATATAAATAAGAGCTGCCTATGAAGGCAGCTTTTTTTATTCGTTTTAGCTCAAAAAAGCCAATATTCTGTATTTTATTTGCAAAGTCACAATTCTTTTATTAGTTTTCGACTGTAAAACGAAAAACGTCTGATATAATAAATGAATAAAGATGATGAAATAAAGAAAGCGATCCTTCTGGCAGCAAAACATGTATTCCAGAAATGGGGATTGAACAAAACGACGATGGAAGATATTGCACATGATGCAGGAAAAGGAAAGAGTACGCTTTATTATTACTACAAGAGTAAGGAAGAAATATTCGAGGCAGCTACAAACGAGGAACTTAATAATATTGCCATAAGAGTAAGAGCGATTATTGAACAAATAAAATCACCAAAAGAAAAACTGAAAAGATATATTGCCATTACTTTAACAGAGATAAAAAAAACTACAAGTATATACCCGCTGGTAAAGGGAGAAATAAAAGGAAACACAAAATTTATTGATAAGATCCGGAAACAACTGGACAACAGAGAGGAAGCGATAGTAAAAGAAATATTAAAGCAGGGAATAAATTCAAATGAATTCAATTTTTTAAAGGAAGAGCAGCTTGATAAGGCTGCTAATGTAATTGTAGGAATTATCCGCGGACTTGAGTTATATCTTTTCCTTGAAATGGATGATGAAGAAAAAATTGACATCATAACAAGTTTAATAACAGAAGGGTTATAAAATTTTTTACCCATCCTTCGACTCAAATACGAAATCAGTCTAATTACACAAGGAATAAAGTATGAAACAATATAAATTTTTAATCGGCTTATTAACAATCGGAATGATCTATACCATAACCGGTTGTTCAGGGAAGGCAGAAAATTCACCACAAAGCAGAGTAACAGACGTTGATATTATACAGGTAAAAGGAGCAGCCGCCAACGAAGAATTTGCATACAGCGGAACGATTGAGGAATCAGAATCGATACCACTAAGTTTTTCTACGATAGGGAATGTATCCCGGGTATTTGTTTCCGAAGGAGATTTTATAAAAAAGGGACAAGCACTTGCAGAGCTTAATAATGAAAGTTACAAGAATGCTTACGAAATGTCTTTAGCGTTGGAGAAACAGGCTGAGGATGCATATAAGAGATTATTGCCGATGTATAAAAACGGCAACCTACCGGAAATAAAAATAGTAGAAGTTGAAACCAGTCTTCAGCAAGCAAAATCGGCATTAGGGATAGCAAAGAAGAATCTGGATGACTGCAAACTTTATTCTCCGATTGACGGGGTTATAGGAAAGCGTGCCATTGATCCCGGGATGGAAGCAATACCCAATATAACATCTATCACTATTGTAAAAATCGAGAAGGTATTTGCACTTATATCAATATCAGAAAATGAAATATCATCAATTAAGAAAGGATCCAAATCTGAAATTAAAATTGCAGCTTTAGACGATGCAGAATTTACAGGAACAGTAGAAGAAATCGGAGTACTTGCAAATCCGATAGCGCACACATATAAGATCAAGATAGGGATTGCGAACGGGAAGAGAGAGATAAAACCGGGAATGATCTGCAAGGTTACATTAAATAATACCAGGAATAAGAATGGAATAGTCGTTCCCAGCAGGGCGGTCATGAATGATGAAACCGGGAAAAGTTTTGTTTATGCAATAAACACAGCACAAAATAGAGCCAACAGAAGATATGTCGGAACGGGAAAACTTCTAAGAGACGGAGTTGAAATTACAGGCGGGCTGAAGGAGGGAGAGGAGATTGTTATTACCGGCCAGCAAAAACTTGCGGACAATTCATTAGTTCATATCGCTAACAAATAAAGAGGGAAAGACAGATTTATGAAAACCAAACGCACGTTAATAGAGATAATACTTCATTATAAACAATTCATAATAGTAGCAACAAGCATACTTGTACTACTGGGAGTTGTGGCACTGATTCAAATGCCGCGTGATGAATTCCCCGAATTTAAAATACGGCAGGGATTGATAATAGGGATATTTCCAGGGGCAACATCCCAGCAGGTAGAAGAGCAGCTGACTAAAAAAGTAGAGAATTACTTATTCCAATTCGAAGCGGTAGACAAAGAGAAGACCCATTCAATCTCCAAAGAGAATGTAATGGTAATTTATGTTGAAGTACAAAAGAAAGAGGAAGATCCCAAAGCATTTTGGGCAAAGCTAAGACTTGGGCTTAATGATTTCAAGGGACAGCTACCTTCAGGAGTCATGTCTTTATCGGCAGATGATGATTTCGGAAATACATCAGCGATCCTGCTTGCAGTTGAATCGGAGACTAAATCATACAAGGAACTGGAAAAGTATATTGAGAAGTTTGAAGACGGTGTAAGAAAGATACCTTCAACTTCGAGAGTGAAGCATTTTGGCTTACAGAAGGAAGAGATTAATGTATATGTGGATGACGCGAAGCTGACAAATTACGGTATAAAGCCGCTTTTGATATTTGCAGCGCTGAAGCCGCAGGGGACGGTAAACTATGCAGGGGAGATAGATGATGGAAAGTTTATAAGACCCATACATATTCCATCGGGTTATAAAACGGAAAGCGACATTGCCAACCAGATAATATTTTCTGATCCAACCGGGACTGTTATAAGGGTTAAAGATGTAGCAAAAGTTGTAAGGGAATATGAAGAGCCGGATTCGTACATACGGCTGAACGGAAAGAAATGCTTAATAGTTTCCCTTGAGATGCTACCCGGTCATAATATAGTGCAGTATGGGGATGAAGTAAAAAAAGAGATAGACAAATTTACAAATGAAGTCCCTCCTGATGTACATGCAGGGGTTATTTCCGACATGCCGGATTTTGTTTCCAAATCAATATATAATTTTCTAAAAGAATTCGGGTTAGCAATATTTTCGGTAATCATGGTAACTGTTCTGCTTCTTCCAAGAAGAGTAGCGCTTGTAGCGGCATCGGCAATTCCTATTTCAATCCTCATAACATTAGGGTTCATGTGGGTAACCGGGGTAGACCTTCAGACTGTATCACTCGCAGGATTAATCATAGTACTTGGGATGGTGGTAGACAATGCAATAGTAATCATAGATAATTATGTTGAAAAACTTGATAACGGGATTTCGCCGCATGATGCTGCTTCCCAGAGCGTAACTGATCTTTTCGGATCGGTTTTTTCGGCGACCTTAATACTTATTTTTTGTTTTGTACCGATGGCAATGCTTATGAACGGCCTTGCAGGAGATTTCGTGAGATCATTACCGCTAACCATAACTTATGCACTGACTATATCGCTTATTGTCTCGGTAGTAATGGTTCCTTTATTGTGTTATATATTTATTAAACATGGAATAAAAGGAGAAGGCGACAAAGGGATAAAAAGCAGATTCTTAATGCGGATACAAGCTTTTTATGACAGAATTCTTGAGAAGTCATTCAGGAATAAAAGGAATGTAGTAATTACCGGCGGATTATCCTTCGTGGTTGGATTAATCCTCTTAGCCATCATCCCCCAGCAGACATTCCCTGCATTTGAGAGGAACCAATTTGCAGTAGAGGTATATCTTCCTGCAGGAAGTTCACTGCATCAGACGGATCTTGTAATGAGAGAGATAGAAAAATTGCTAAAGAATGACAAGCGTATAAAAGAAGTAGCTTCTTTCGTAGGCACAAGTTCTCCAAGGTTCAACACTTTATATGCGCCAAACTTTCCGGCAAAACATTACGGGCAGCTGCTTGTAATAACGGAATCGAGTGAAGAAGCCAGGGATATTCTAAATGAATACAGTAAAAAATACAGCGATTATAATCCGAACGCTTATGTTAAGTGGAAGCAGTTAGAAATGTCGAACAGTAAAGCACCTATTGAAGTAAGGATATCGGGTGACAGCATTTCTACGTTAAAGCAAACGGCCGCCCAGGTATCCGAAATAATGCGAAGCATGAAAGGTGCTCAATGGATAAGGACTGACTGTGACCAACCGCTACAGGGAGTGACGCTTGATCTCAAACAAGATGAAGTAAGCCGTCTCGGTTATTCAAAACAGATACTGGATTATTCACTAATGGTCGGGACAAAAGGTTTTCCAGTTTCGACAATCTGGGAGAATGATTACCCGGTTAATGTAAATCTAAAGGTTGATAAAAAGACCAAAACAAATGTTGATGATATTATGAATCAATATGTAACCTCACCATATCTTATTTCGGCAGTACAGGTAAGGCAACTGGCAGATGTGAAACCGGAATGGACTGAAGGTGAAATTCCCAGACGTAACGGAGTTCCAACAATTACAGTTTTAATGGATGCAGAGAGGGGGATATACTCATCAAAAATATTTAATAAGATGCGTCCACTTATTGACAAAATAAAACTGCCACCAGGAGTATCAATTAAGTACGGAGGCGAATATGAACTTGGAGTTGAAGAAATCACCCCGGTTTATTATGCGATGGTTGTATCTATTGCAATAACATTCATAATTCTTTTATTCCAGTTCCGGAACCTAAAGACTGTTTTACTTATTATGATGACAATGCCATTAAGCATATTCGGTGCGGCATTGGGAGTACAATTAACGGGATATGCATTCGGGGTAACAGCACTGATGGGGATAATAAGTTTAATGGGGATAGTTGTACGTAACGGAATAATATATGTATCATATGCGGAAGAGCTCCGGCATGAGCATGGGCACACACTGGAAGAAGCGGCAATTTCAGCGGCGAAGAGAAGGATGCGTCCTATATTCCTGACATCGGCAGCAGCCGCAGTAGGGGTTATTCCAATGATAATCAGCCGGTCACCGTTATGGGGTCCTCTTGGATCCGTAATATGTTTCGGATTAATATTTGCTGTAGTTTTATCCTTACTGATAATCCCGGTACTCTATTATCTTTTCCACAGAACAGACTTTGAGAAAGTGGAAGCAGAGGAGGCAGTATGAGCAGAGTATATTTTTATATAGCGATGATAATAAGTTTGATCATCAATCCCCTATTCGCACAACAAGTAATGACGCTTGATGAATGCAAGCAACTTGCATTACAGAATAATTCTAAAAGCAAGAACAGCCGGTTAGAAATCGAAGCAGCTCGGCAGGTAAGGAAGTCAGCGCTGACAAATTACTTTCCAAGCATAAGTGCCGGAGGGCTTATGTGGAGTGCACAGAAAGATCTAATGGAGATCCAGACCCAGGGGGGAGACCTTCCGGTATATGACGGCAATCCAGCCAATCTTGGGAGCACCACACAATATGCATATTTTCCGAGTTCTACAATGGGAATGATGAGAAAGGGTACAATCGGTTTTATCAATGCCGTTCAACCCGTATTTACGGGGGGGAGAATTATTTATGGTAATAAACTTGCTTCTATTGGCGAACGGGTCTCTGAATTAAAAGACAAATTATCAAAGGATGAGATACTCTTAAAAACAGAAGAACAATACTGGCAGATAGTATCACTTAATGAAAAGAGCAAGACAATAGATAAATATGAGGAATTATTAGTAAGTCTTTTAAGCATTGTTGAAGATTCATATAAATCGGGATTAGTAATGAAGAACGACGTATTAAAAGTGAAACTTAAATTAAGCGAAGTACTTCTGAATAAATCAAAACTTGATAATGGTAAAAAGTTAGCCAAGATGGCTTTCTGTCAATATATTGGAGTCCCATATGATTCGGCACTCACTTTAAAAGATACATTAGCCATAAAGGATATCCCGCAGAATTATTATGTAGAAAGCAAGGAGGCATTGAAGAACAGGAGCGAGTACAGCCTGCTTGAAATATCGGTTGAGGCAGAGAATCTACAGACCAAAATGAAGCGGGGTGAATATTTGCCGCAAGCGGGTGTCGGTTTAAGCGGTCTGTATATGAAGCTGGACGAGGGGAAAGAAAGAACTGTAGGGATGTTATTCGGAACAGTGTCGGTCCCAATATCCGGCTGGTGGGGCGGATCGCACGAGTTACAGGAAAGAAACATCAAAGAAGAGATAACCGAAAACGACTTCAAGAACAACTCAGAGCTACTGATACTGCAAATGGAAAAAGCATGGCAGGATTTTACAAATGCATACAGACAATACCTGCTGAGTGAGGAATCAAAATTGCAGGCAGAAGAGAACGTGAAAGTAAATGAAGACGGATATAAGAATGGTTTAATTAATGTATCCGACCTATTAGAAGCGCGGGCATTATTCCAGAATACAGAAGATCAGCTAATAGATTCCAAAGCAAATTACATAGTAAAGAAAACCACCTACCTGCAAGTTACAGGAAGGTAATTTAATACCGGATATAGAAAAAGCTGCCTTCATGAGCAGCTTTTTTAATTTAGATTTCCTTTGATTCAATTTGAAGTGGGGAGAAAGATTACCATATTTTTTTACCTATTGCGTGCTGCAGGGAATAGTCGGCCATTATATTTCTGAAAATTATCTGCAGCCGGGACAATTTAGCTTCGGATAAATTTGTCTGTGCATCCAGCAAATCGAGATTACGCAGGGTACCTTCCCTATATTGGATTTCAGACCTTTCAACCGATTTAGCTGCCTGATCGATCTGAACTTTTATATTATCAAGCTGGACTTCGAGGGAAGAGAGATCGGAGAGAGCTTTAGTGACTTCCGATCTTATATTAGATTCAACCTCATCGCTATGGGAGCGGGAGGAAGACATATTAGCATCAGCTTCCTGTTCGAGCGCATCTTCTTTAGATCCGTTATAAATAGGATATTTGAAACTTACCGCTGCGGCAAAATTTCCACGAAGGACATCAATATTTGGAATAAATCCATTTTTAATCCCATATTCGAACTGAAAATTAAGACTGGGCATATCATATTTACGTGCATTTAGTCTCTGAAACTGAGCAGTCATTTCATTATCGCGGGCGACTTTGAGATCACTCCTGTCGTGCAGGGCAAGCATAACAAGGGAATCGGCATTCTGACTCATTTTTGTGTAATTAAAATCGCCGACTACATTTATTGGAGCATCAGGAGTCATTCCCATCAAGGTCTTCAACTGAATTTCCTGTTTTTTAATTTCATTTTCAATATCGATTTTCTGGTTCTGAACTGCGCTTACCTTAACCTGGGTAGTAAGGATATCAAAGTCGGTAGCTGAACCGCTTTTAACCTTATCGGTAGTATTCTGAAGATGGGTATTAAGGTTAGCAATCTGTTCATCTTTAAGTTTCAGGCTCTCCCGGAGAAACAGAATTGAATAGTAGGCCTGGACGGCCTGATAGGCAAGGTTAGTTTTTGCCATTTCGACATTATCGAGAGCAGTATTCTTACCAGAACTTACGAGGTCGACCATTGCATCCCTTTTGCCGAAATCATAAACCGTATAGCCCAATCCAACGTGAGCGTCGTAATTATTTTCAGGATAAAGCTGAGCGGACAGAGATCCAAACTGAAATACCTGGACAGGTCCTACTCTTGCGTAAGAAAGATCTGCATCAACCGAAGGGAGGTAATTACTTTTCAGCTGATCCACCTTAGCATCCACCGCATCTACCTGACGGTTGAGCTGTGAAATCAAGGGATATCTTTGAATAGTAAAATCCACAGCTTTCTTAAGGTCGATGGCAACGCCTTTATTCTGGGAATAAATTCCCTGGGACAGAAACAATAGAATATATAGTATTAAGAATCTGATTTTCATTTAATTTATCCTTTTTGCTATTCCATAGCAACTATTTTTTCGCCATTCATTTTCTTTTTAACTTTTAGCAGAAGCACCGGTATAATGCATAATAGAGTTATTGCACCCGCAATAAAGAAATCATCATTTATTGCCTGGACATAAGACTGGCTTACGATATGCTGGCCGATAAGCATTTTAGCTTTAGCGGTGACTTCGGCAGCATTGCCTCCTGTAGCCCGCATTGCAAAATTCTGCATACCATACTGAATACTTTTATACTGTGCAGAATACTGATCAACCGATTCGCCATTTAAGGCATTATGAAAGATAATCCTTCTTGTAAGCAACGCACCAAAAATGGCAACGCCAAAACTTCCGCCAATCTGCCTGATAACATTAAATAATCCAGAGGCCTGGGCCATTTTTTTTCTTGGTATATTTCTAAGAGCGATAGTACTTAAGGGGGTAAAGATCATTCCCATAGCAAACCCTCTAATATAAAGGGGGATCATTATCTGCGAATGTTCGCTCCAAAGGGAGAGGTAGCTATTCAGGAACAGACAAAAAGCCAATAAGATGATCCCGATAAAAGCAGGAATCTTAGGGTTAATTTTATCGGACAAAAATCCGGAAAGAGGAGACATAAAGGCCTGAATTATTCCAACCGGAAAGAAGACAAGACCAGACTGCAAGACAGTATAGTCAAGAGAGCTTTGCAAAAACAGAGGGAGAAGGAAAGTGCTTCCGAACAGTCCCATTCCAAAAATAAACAGGATACCGTTAGTAATAGAGAAATTAAAATCTTTAAGGAGACTTAGTTCAATTAACGGATGTTCAATAGAAAGATCGGTAGCAAGGAATATAACGAGTCCTACAACTGATAGACCAAAGCAAGTAAGGATAAAATCGGAAGTCCAGCCGCCGGTATTCCATGCTGCATTACCATTGGATAGAGCGAGGAGGAGAAAAGTTAAAAAGACAGACATAGATATAAAGCCGAGGAAGTCAAAAGACCTTGTATGTTCGGTTTTATATTCCCGCTGGATAAAATAGGTAGCGATCATACCGAAAATACCCACAGGTACATTAACATCAAAGATAGCCTGCCAGTTATAGTTATCTATCAGATAACCGCCGACCATTGGTCCCAGGGAGACAGAAGCAGCGGCGGCGATACCCCAGAAGCCCAGAGCTATACCTCTTTTTTCAGGTGGAAATTCTCTTGTAATAATAGCCATACCAACGGGCATAAGGAATCCGGCGCCTGCACCCTGAACGAGCCGGAATCCGATCAATGCATCCTCACTCCATGAGAGAGAGCAGAGGAATGACCCGACAGTGAAAAGGAAGAGGGCAAAGAAGTAAGTTCTTTTATAGCCAAAATGATCTGCAACCCAGCCAGAAGTAGGAAGCATAACAGCAAACACAAGCAGGTAAGCGGTGAGGACCCATTCTATCTTATCGACATTAGTGCCGAAAGCGGTCATCATTTTATTCAATCCAACATTAACGATAGTGGCATCGAGAACGGCCATGAAAGTTCCAACCATAATATTGGCAAGCACCCACCATTTATAAGAGGGATGCTCATGATGCATAGATGGAATATTACCGATGAACCTGTCCCGAATATTATCTGCCATACTTAGTTCTTTTCCTTAACTCTAACTTCGACAGACATACCCGGGAGGAGAGTGACATTATTTTTTTCTTTATCGATAGATATTTTAACAGGGACTCTCTGAGTAACTTTAGTAAAATTTCCAGATGCATTATTAGGGGGAATCAAAGAAAACTGAGAAGCAGTATTTGAGCCGATCTGGAATACCTTACCAGTAAATTTTTGACCAGGGAATGCATCGACAGAAATCTCAACATCATCACCGACAGAAATAAGAGCAAGCCGTGTTTCTTCAAATTCAGCGGTTATCCAGAGATTTTTAGTATCGAATATAGTATAGACGGGCTGTCCGGGCTGGATAACATCGCCTTCGAGGACCCATCGTTTAGCAATAACTCCATCTATCTGAGAATAGATAGTTGTATTTTTAAGCTGAGCCAGAACCACTTCCTGTTGGGATTTAGAGAGAGCGGGTTTAGTTAAAGAGATATTATATTCAGCTTTAGCGACATCGAGAGCTTTAACAGCGTGATCATACTGTTCTTTGGTAATTATATTAGTCTTATACTGATTACTTGCCCTGTCAAAATCTTCCTGAGCTTTTTCGACATTTACTTTAGCAAGAGTAATACTTTCAGTTGCGCTAGCTGTTGCAGCTTCAAACTGTTTTTCCTGAGCCTTAAGGTCAGTGGTATCGAGGCGAATGAGTACCTGACCCATCTTGACGGTATCCCCTTCTGCAACTTTAAGGTCAACGATCCTACCTAATATTTTTGAACTTATAGTTGCTTTATCGGCATCTATAAAGGCATCATCGGTAGAGACATAGCCCTTATTACCCATATACCAGTACCAGGCAGCGACGCCAATAAAGATAAAGATCAATAAGGGGATAAGGATTCTTTTTTTCCGGTAAATAGGAGTTGATTCTATTTCCTCTTCATCGATGATAGTGTCAGCGGTTGTTAATTTTTCGTCAGCCAATGTTAAATTACTCCTTTAGCTCTTTAATTTTTAATTGCTTTAATAAATAAATCGATAGTCATAATCATTTCGTTACGCAGCTCTTTATAAACTTTAGAATCCATAGCTGAGCCGGTAAGGGTTTTAATAATCCTAAGCCGGAGTCCATGAATAAGGTGGACGAGCAGGCCGGGATAGTGAGCGGGGACGGAGGACATGAATTCGCCATTCATTTCTCCTTCCTGAATAATGCTTTTAATAGTATCAATTTCTTTTTCCGAGAATGACTCATACATTTTGATCGAAACCGACTGTTTGTTATGGAACGGATTATAAGAGAGGGTACCGAGGTTAACGAGTTCCTGAAAGAACTTCAATCTTTCCTCTACATAGGCCTTTAATTTTTCCTCTGCAGTTTTCTGTTTCTTTAAGAGGAGTCCCATTCTTTTAATAAACTCTTCCTGTTCATAGAGGATAGCGGCATGGAAAAGGTTCTCTTTTGTTGGGAAATAGTAATACAATGAAGCTTTTCCCATATCCATTTCAACGGAAATATCTTCCATAGTAGTCTTTGAGTAGCCAAAGCGGGCAAAGACCTTTCTGGCGGCAAGAATAATCTGCTCTTCCTTTTCCTTTGATAATGTTTCGTTCATTGTTTCGACCGTTTTACTTGATAGGTCGAAATATACAAATTAAATATTGTAAATACAACTATCTAATAACAGGAAACAACGGGTAATGAGTTATTCTATTTCCGAAATTGGAATTATATTTAATGTATGAATTAGAGTTCATTTACATGATTTTCTGCAAATAAACGGGAGTTTTTATGTCCAAACGAATACTTGTTATCGGGGCCACAGGCAGAGTTGGCAGTGAAGTAGTTAAGTTACTAACCAAGCATGGTGAAGCAGTACGGGCTGTTACGCGGAACCCCACTAAAATTTCATCAAGGTTTGATAATTCAGTTGAAGCAGTGGAATTTGACTATGACCGGCCTCAAACCTTTGCGGGTGCACTTGCCGGGGTAGAGAAAATATTCCTGGTAGTACGTCCCGGTGACAATCATTCAGATAAAGCAGCGAAGCCGTTAATTGAAGAAGCAAAGAAGATGAAGATTAGACATATTGTAGCGCTAACGGCAATGGGAGTTGAACAGGATGAGACTTTTATGCTGAGAATACTTGAGAAGGACATTGAAGAATCCGGCATAGCATATACACATCTCAGGCCGAACTGGTTCATGCAAAACTTAGATTCGGGGCCGATGTATGCGGACATCAAAGCGACAGGGGCGTTGCATCTTCCGGCAGCAGATGCGGGGATATCGTTTATCGATTCGCGTGATGTAGCCGCAGTTGGATTTGCATCGTTAACAGAGGCCGGTCATGAAGGAAAGGCTTATACATTAACGGGGAATGAATCACTAAGTTTTTTCCAGGCAACCGAGAAGATTTCAAGAGCTGCGGGGAAAGAGATTTTATACATACCAATCAGTGAGGACACAGCACGAGAGGCACTTGTGAAAGGAGGAATTCCAAGCGGCCTGATAGAACGATGGACTGAGTTTTACAGAAAAATAAGGAAGGGGTTATGCGCACCAATTTCGCCTGATGCAGAATCAGTTCTTAAGCGTCCGCTAATTTTATTTGACCAATATGCGAAGGACTACGCGGCTTCATGGAAATAGAATATGCTGACATATTGAATTATCAGAAAGTGCCGCCAAGACTTAATCCACCCCAAGGTAAGGAGCCAAATTCAGAGAACAATGGAGTAAAGCCGATTCTAAAAAGAAAACCTCCATCGGCCGGCTGATATCTATAACCAATAATGGCGGTACCAAGGACCAGACTTCCGCTTGTTCTATGCCCGGTTCCAAATAAGTCAATATCTGCAGCTACGATTGTAACCCCGGCACCTAATTCGAGTTTTGAGTTTCCTTTTCCTATCAAATAATTTAATGTAACAGGAATAAAGTACAAGGAATTAAGGCCATCGGACAGAAGGCCAATACCAATTCTTCCTCCGATATTGTGGCTGAACAGCCGGTCGTAGTTAACAGAGTAAAACAGACCACTTCCCAAAGCTTCTACATAGATGCTGTTCGGGGAGAGCAGGTACGGTTCATCTGCCTGCAACTGAGGTTGGGATTGCTGCTGAGAGTCATCCTGCGAAAATCCAGGGGAGGAGTAGAAAAGAAATAAGCCAACGGATACGATCAGCAAATAACGGTACATAGTATCCTCCTCATAATTTAATTATAACGGGGGAATTGCCGAATTATATTTTTCAAATAATATCATCATTAAACTACATAAGAAATATAGGAATTAATGAGGGGAAAAGTTGTCATGGATATGTAAAAATTATTCGCTTCATCAGAAGAAATCAGACGGTGGTATTAAGATAGCGGGGGAAAAGAGGGGTTAACGGAAATAGCTAATTAACTAAAGAATAGGAGAGGAAAGATTTAATACTGTGTTATTTATCAAGAATTTACCGGGCAATGACTTCTAAATTTAATGGCTAAAAAAAAGGAATAATATGAAGGCAAATATCGGAATAGAAGTAAAGAACACACAGGCAGTTGCAAATGAATTATCAAATATACTGTCTGACGAATATGTACTCTACACCAAGACAAGAAATGCGCATTGGAATGTAGAAGGCAAAGACTTTTTTGAGAAACACAAGTTTTTTGAAGGTCAGTATGAGCAACTGGACGATTTTATAGATAAGGTTGCTGAACGGATCCGTCAACTGGGGCATTTTCCACCCGCATCATTGAAACAATTTTTAGGTCTTACTCAATTAACGGAAGCTACCCGTGAGAAAAATGACAGTCATGGATTTATTCATGAGCTATTAGAGGATCATGAAGCGATTATTGTAAAACTGCGGGAGAACATAAACCGTTTTGCAGATGAATATCATGATGCAGGAACATGCGATTTTATAACCGGGCTAATGGAAGAGCATGAGAAGATGGCCTGGTTCTTACGAGCACATTTATAAATTATAATATTATCGGGGCAGTAAATAAGGGCTAGTAAGAAACAGAATATATAAAGTATGAACCGAGCTACGGTCCGAGGTTGGATATAAAAAGGCGCAGAGTTGAAAAGCACAGGCGCCTTTTTTAATAAAAGGGGCAGGCAGATAATATATTTTTTTGTTAAAGTAATAGATTTTCCAGGCAATTCCCAGGTTATCCTTTCATGGTAAAGACGCTCTCTTAAGATGGTCAATATATTACGCGGTATTTATAATAAAAGCTGCTCTGCCAGGCGAAACCTGTCCAAATATTTCCAAAGTTGATCAATATCGGCTCTTTCATAGATATCGCCGCTATAAGAGACGGCATTCTTATAATCAATAATTTTATATAATTGTAACAAGGCCTTTTTCTTAGCGGATGAATCAGGTATCAGACTTTCTAAAAGATTAACCAATGCCTGATGGTTCTCTCCTTTACTTTTTACGCCACCAAACTTGATAGTAACTGCATCACCATAAGCTATAGCAGAATGTACAATCAAGACACCCGCTGCGTTCCAATATTCATATTCTACAGCTGCTAAAGCACCGTCATAAAAATTTTCTGCTACAATTTTATAATTTATTGCTTTTGCCCTATCAATCGTTAACTTTTGTGCTTTTCTTACCATTTAGCAACCTTTTTATTTGGATTCCGGATATTACAATTCCATCTTTGATTATTTCAGGTACCGGTGATTTATTATGTTGTGCACGGTCAACAAAATCATTTACCGACAGATAAAAGGGGGCGATGTTTATTCCATAATTTTTGTACATTAATGGAATGAGTCTTGAGACCAGATATTCAAGCCAGATTTTAGAAGTTTCATTCTTATATAAAATACAAATATCAAAATCACTTTCAATTGTCTCTTCTCCCCTGGCAACACTTCCAAATAGATATACACCCACACTATGCAATACTAAAACTGTGGAAATCCTTTTGAATATTGATTCACGGTAGCCTGATTCGGCATCCAACAGAGGGAGTATCAATTTTTTAACAAGATAATTATTACGATTAAATGAGAATAAATGATCTCTTCCCCCCCGGATTCTATTAACCAGGCCAAGACTCTCTAATGTAGTAAGGGTTTCAAGACAAGTTTTAGGGCTTATACCTGCCATCCTGGAAATTTCCCTTCCTGATAAACCTACTAAGGAATTTTTCATAGTACGCATTATTGTAACATTTGAGCGCGCAGAGAAGATTTCATTTAGCACTTTATTTATCATCATAATGATTGTTTCCTTTTAGAAACATATGTTTCCTTTTAGAAACAAACGTAAGGAGTTTATAAATAAAGTTCAAGGGACAATTATTCCTGATAAGCGCGGGTTACTGACAATTGGGCATTTGCGATTAAATCTTTCTGTAAATAATAAGGGAAATAGAGTATGAACCGAGCTACGGTCCGAGCACGGTTGGATATAAAAAGGCGCAGAGTTGAAAAGCACAGGCGCCTTTTTTAATAAAAGGGATAAGCTGATGAATTCCGGAGCCAGGTAAATAGGATCAAAATAATAATAACCGGGAGAATAAATTTCAAGGAATTGAAATTTATTTTTTTATATATGGCAAACAGAATAAATGGAGCTGATGCAAGGAGCAAATTATATTTTAATCCATCCCGGATATTTCCATGAAGAATCAGATGCAGAGCCCTGAGGCCGCCGCAGGCAGGACATTTAAGTCCGGTTAATACTTTGAACCAGCACGGAATAAAAATAACAGAGGAGAAGGGATTTGCAAAGAAAAGGAAAAGAGTAAAGGCAGATATCAGAAGGATGAATCCGCGTTTACTCTTAAGAAACTGTTTCAGGGAATCAGAGAACATTATTGATTCTATATCCCTCGTATTGTGCCGAGCCGAAAGCAAGTATAGGCCAGAAGATAAAGGGGAGGAATATGAGTCCCAATCCAAATCCGGTACCCTTTCCGAAGACATTTGCCAGTTCAATATAGACGATAAAGATGAAAACAATATTTACGCAGGGGATAAAAAATAATATTATCCACCAGATAGGTTTCTGAACAATATCCAGAAGTACGACAGTGTTATAGATGGGAATAATACTTGCCCACCCCGGCCTGTCCGCCTTGGAATATACAATCCAAGTACAGACAATCATCAAAATAATGAAGAGGAAAAGAATCAAGAGGAAAATGCCCGAGCTGAGCAAAGCGAATAAAACTGAATCACTGTAACCGTGTTCGTACATAGCGCCTCCGATCAGTTTGTTTATAAGCAGGTGAACAAATATAATGAAAGGGGGAATAAATTGTTAATAGATAAACAATATTATATAGTGTCTGAAATTTAGGATTTTGAAGAAATAGAATCCTCTCTATGGAACGTGAGTTGTAAAGAAGAATTTAATTTTTAGCCCCCATTGCTCTTCAATAACATATTATAGAACTTTCAACTTGTGTGCTATAAAATTATTTATAAATAGGAATAATCATATGAATCTTCTTTCCTTTAAATCATCTCTTCAAGTCGATGATATTATTTCCTATGCTGAATTGGTAGCTGCTGAAGGAGTTAATCTACAAAGGGGAATGAACTTTAAGATTAAGCCCCAATATTCAATTTTTCTTATGTCCCTAAGGAAAGGAGCTCCCTATGAAGATGAGTTTGATAAAGCTACCAACACCTTGATTTACGAAGGGCATGATGCGCCTAAGAATGAGTGCCTAGACCCAAAAAATTCCGATCAACCTCTTAATTCTAAAAATGGCACCCTGACTGAAAATGGTAAATTCTTTACAGCAGCACATGCTTTTAAGCAAGGAATTATTTCTGAAGCACATAAAGTAAAAGTTTATGAGAAATTGAAAGATGGAATCTGGTGCTATAAAGGATATTTCAATTTAATCGATGCTAAAATTGTATTTACCGGAAAAAGAAAGGTATTCAAATATTTCCTTCAGCCGGTTGAAATTAAAAAATTCAAAGAAAAATATTATGACATCCATACAAGATTAATTCCTTCTGAGGTAAAAATTGAAGTGTGGAAAAGAGATAAAGGTAGATGCGTTATATGCGGATCAACTGAAAATTTACACTATGACCATGAGCTTCCGTACTCTAAAGGAGGAACAAGTCTTAGTGCCAAAAATGTTAGGATTCTATGTATGAAACATAACCTTAAGAAATCGAATAAAATTCTTTCTATAATACCAGTTTATTAAAACTGAATAAATTATTTAATTATAATTTGTCTATTATTTTTAAATTCTATCTAATCTTGACAAATATTTAAATACTTTGAACTCTTTCTACGACTAAAATATCTTTTCCTATTTGTGCCTTCCCAAAGAATTAACTTTATCTTATTTTTTGATATTCTGTTCGGGTAGGCTCAAATTCATCGGCAGGAGTTTTGCATTTTCTTACACATTTGTTAGTTGGTCCTTAGGTAATTGTTAGGTGGTTAATAGTCATTTGTTAGTTGGGGCTGAGTGGATTTAGGTATCTGTGTTGGTGCCTCTAGTATGCTTGCTTACCGAATTTTTTCATGAGTAGAGTTATTGAACTGTTAGCTGTCTCACAGGACATCTTTTTTTATAAACAGAAATGCTATTTTTCGATACTTTATAAAAAGGAGTATATGATGATTGCAGTTCAGATAAATTCATTCGGTGGTTACGAAAAGTTAACAATAAATAATAATGCTACTAAACCTACACTTGCTGCCAACCAGGTGCTTGTGGAGGTTTATGCGGCGAGTCTTAATCCGGTAGATAAAGGAATAGCCGCAGGGTATCTAAAAGATATGGTGCATCTTCCTGCAACTTTAGGCGGGGACTTTTCCGGCGTAGTTGTCCAGGTTGGGGAGGGTGTATCAGATTTTAAGATTGGAGGAAGAGTATACGGGCAGGCAATTGTTCTGAACGGAGGCTCAGGTTCATTAGCGCAGTTTGTTGCTGCCAATGCCGGGAATACAGCACTTCAGCCAAATCATATCAGTTTTACAGAGGCAGCTTCCCTGCCGCTGGCAGGTGTAAGCGCTTTACAAGCACTGGAAGAGCATATTAAACTTAAAGCAGGTCAGAAGATCCTTATCCATGGAGCCGCGGGAGGCATCGGTTCATTGGCTGTACAGATTGCAAAAAGTCTCGGCGGTTATGTTGCTGCTACTGCAAGCTCAAAGGATAAGGATTATGTTAAAGGTTTAGGTGCAGATCTGGTGATTGATTTCCGAAGCGAAAAGTTTGAGGAGATGCTGAAAGATTATGATGCTGTGCTTGACCTGGTTAGCGGAGAGACAACCAATAAATCGTTAAAGGTACTGAAGCAAGGCGGAATCATTGTAAGTCTGCTGGCGCCTGCCGATCCGGAATTGGCTAAAAAACTTAATGTGACAGCTATTGGACAATTAACTAATACAAATACGCAGTACCTTATCCGCCTGGCGGAATTGGTGAGCACCGGGAAGGTAAAAACCCAGATTGATAAAGTATTCCCGCTGAACCAGACGCTTGAAGCCTTGAAACATTTAGGGGAAGGGCATCCAAGAGGGAAGGTTGTGATTAAAATCAAAAATTGATCATCAGTCAATGGTATTGATGATCCATTCTGAGACATTTAACGGGAGAGAGTACCTGAGCCGTTACAAAGCCGTTCATCTCTCGCTCATCTCCCGTTCATCTATCGCATATTGTCTCCGGAAAAATAAATTTAAATACCCCCTACTGTTACTGTAGGTAACTAATCCGGGTTCCAACGAAAAATTTATTTTATTTATTTTTTCTCTTTTTTCCGGAGTTGCGACCTAACTGTTATGTTAAATGTCAAGCGATATTTTTAAGAGCATCCTTTTTTCACATTTATTTGAAAGAGATAAGCCTTATTAATCACTTACCTCTTTCCTGGT
>JARLHC010000166.1 GCA_031292455.1 Ignavibacteriaceae bacterium | reverse complement strand
TGAAGGGCTTCCTTAACAGGCTGTCTTTGTACAACCCCAAGTGCCTTTCTTTCAATCGGAGAATACTTCTCAATTTTAATCTCCCCTTTACCGTCAATAGCAACTCCCAAAGGGGTAATAACTCTTCCCAGCATTGCCTCGCCTACAGGCATTGAAGCAACTCTTTTTGTTCTTTTAACGATATCCCCTTCTTTAACAAGAGTTGATTCGCCAAAAAGAACACAACCGACACTGTCCTCCTCAAGATTTAATACCATTCCATAAACATCGTTAGGAAATTCGACGAGCTCACTTGCCATAACTTTGCTTAAACCATATACTCTAGCAATACCGTCACCTACTGACAAAACGGTACCGACATCATATATGTCAATCTCATTTTCATAACCGGAAAGTTGCTTTCTTAATATTGCTGATATTTCATCTGGTCTAACTTCAGCCATTTTAATTCCTTATAAATACTTTTAGTTTAATGAAACAGTCCCTATAAAAAACTGTTTCCTTAATAATTCCAATTGATGCCTTATCGAAGCATCATACATTGTATCCGCAGCTCTAGCCACAAAACCGCCGATTAGATTCTTATCTGTTATGAAATTTAATCTAATAATTTTCTTTAAATTATCTTCGAATTTCTTTTTGATCTGCTCTTTTTGATCTTCATTAAAATCAAAAGCAGATGTAATTTCAATATTTACTATGCCGAGATATTCATCTTTTAATTCGAGAAATTTCTTTGCAATTATAACAAGCAGATCCTCTCTTTTTTTATCTATTAAAAAGGACAAAAAGCTCAGACTTTCTTCAGTTATCCTAGTTTTAAATATATCAGATAATATTGATGATTTTATCTGGGGCTTTATAACAGGGCTTTTCAGCATTATCGCAAGTTCCTTATTGCCCTCTAAAGTATTAAAAACCAATTCCATATCATTTGCCACAGGCTCAAGGTTATTCTTTTCAATAGCTGAATCTAAAAGTGAAGTGGCATACCTTAATGATACTTTATAATCAATCATGGTTAGTTCTTTCCAATTTCTCCAATATACTTGTCGACTATCTTTTTTTGTGTTTCCTTATTGAGATTTTCATTCAGTATTTTTTCTGCTGCATTAATTGCAATCTCAGCAACCTGGTTCTTTAAATCACTAAATGCTTCATCTTTTTTTCTCTCAATTTCAGCTGTAGCATCTTCAAGAATTCTCTTTGATTGCTGTTTCGTATCGATAAGCATTTGCTCTTTTAATTTTTCAGCATATGAACGGCTCTGTTCAATTATCTTCCTTGATTCTTCTTCAGCTTTATCCAGGTTTGCCTGGTTCAGCTCCAGAACCTTTTGTGCTTCTTCTTTTGCTTTTTCCGCCTTTTCCAACGATTCCCTTATTGCTCCTTCTCTTTGATCAAGTGCTTCAAGAATAGGTTTCCATGCAACCTTTTTTAGAATAAAGATCAAAGCGATAAAGGTAATAGCTGTCCAAATTATTAAACCCGGATTAATATCCAACAGACTGCCGCCTGCTTCAGGTTCAACAGCCAGTATACCGTATATCATAACTGCAAACATCCTAAAATCCTTTTAGTTTAGAAGAAAGGAACATTACCACACCAATTAAATTAAGCCTTTAATGCTAATAAGATGCAGATTACCAGACCAAAAAAAGACATTCCTTCTATAAGAGCTGCAGCAATAATCATTGATGTTCTGATAGCTCCAGCCGCTTCTGGTTGTCTGCCGCTTGCTTCCATTGCTGAACTTGCAAGTTTTCCTATGCCAAGACCGCCGCCGATTACTGTTAAACCGGCCCCTATACCAGCTGCTAAATGTGCAAGATCCATTTGTATCTCCTTAATTATTTTTATAATTATTAAATATTACTTTCAATGATCCTGATGAACTGCCATCCCGATAAATAATGATGACAGCATTGTAAATATGTAAGCTTGAATTAATGCTACTAAAATCTCAAGCAGATAAATAAAAAGCGCAAACCCTATTGAAACAGGTGCGACGAATATTGTTTTCATAAAGAAAATCAAACCGATAAGTGCCAGAATAACTGTATGCCCTGCTACCATGTTTGCAAAAAGACGAATAGCCAATGCAAACGGTTTTGTAAGTAAACCAAGAAATTCTACCGGTATCATAAGCGGGAGCAGCCAAAGAGGAATTCCATGAGGAACTAATCCCTTACAATACCCCCATACACCATTTTGCCTCATTCCTCCAAACTGTGTCATTATGAATGTGAATGCTGCAAGTGTAGCTGTTACTCCAATATTGCTTGTAAATGTTGCAGAATATGGGATTAACCCAAGAAAATTTCCAAAGAGAATAAAGAAAAAAGCTGTCAGCAGATATGGAAGGAATTTTTCATATCCAATACCTATGGTTGGCTTAGCTATTTCGTCCCTTACAAACACGATCATAATTTCAAAGAAACCGGAAAACTTTTTTGGAATTAGAGAATGTTTATAGCCCTTTGCTACCTTTGTCATGATTATAATCAGCAAAATGGCAGCAAGCCACATAAAAAACACATGCTTGGTCGGGGTTATATCTAAACCGAATATCTTTGGTATCTGAGGAATGTGCAGTTCACCGAATGGAGCAAAATCAATAACTTTTCCATCCATCACATGGTGAAGAATCCATCCGCTGTCACTTTTCTTATCCGCAGTGCTTAGTAATGTATCACTTACAACTTTTAATGTATCCAGAGCTGCCGTTCCTTTAATCTCCTGAAAATCTAAACATTACCTTTTTTCTTTGTACAGGTATAGAATCTCTATAAATAGATAAAAAACATAAAAAAAGAAGATCACAAATATAAAGACGCCTGTTTTAATATCCAAGAATTTAAGGCAAATAAGAACTAATAGAAGTATCATAAAAAGCCTTAATAACATCCCCCCGAATATCATCATTAGAAATAACGAGTCGGATTTTCCATGCGAAAACTTCATGAAAAGATAACCAGTTATAAAGTTTAAGTAGGTTATGACTCCAGCCAAAATGAATGCTTTTAGAAAATCAAAAGAAATGAGGTTAATATGGTATAAGAACAAAATGCTTATGAAAATGAGGCATACAAATAAACTCATTTTCATAAGGAAATTGTTGAATAGATTCATTTTCCCGATTTTTTACTGAAATCGATGACTGTCTTAATAAAATTATAAAGACCTATCCCGACACCTAAAAAGGCAAATATTAGTGTAAAAAGAGAACCTTTTCCGAATTTCTGATCAATCCATCTGCCAAGAAATACCATAACTGCTACAGTAGCTGCTAATTGAAAACCGATTCCCAAATAAGGTCCTACTTCTTTATATATTCCCGAAGTATTTTTCAGATCCTTATCTTCAGGTTTATCCATTTTTAGATTCAAATGGCAGCATAGGCGGCTGAGGCTCACCGGAATTCATCGAACTTTTGCCGTCGAATATAGCACCTGCATCTATTACTAATATTTTTGTGAGAAGATCGCCTTTTAAAAAAGATTTGGATTCAAGTGTCAGTTTTTCTTTTGCAGTAACAGAACCGATCACCTTACCACCTACTGTAACTACTTCCCCGTTAAGTTCCCCGTTTATTTCTCCGTTTTCTCCAACAGTTATGTTACCGTCTGCTACTACATTTCCATTTATTGTTCCATCAATGCGGATATTTCCATTGCTGCTTAATTTGCCTTCAACCAGAACTCCAGCACTGATTATGGTTACTTCGTCTTTCCCAATACTTGAATTTTTCACTTTCAATTTTCACTCCTATAATTTTATTAAAATTTTTATCGGGTTTATTGGTATCCCATCTTTCCATATTTCAAAATGAAGATGAGGACCGGTTGTCATTTCTCCAGTATTACCACTTAAAGCAATCAATTCCCCCTGCACAACAATCTCTCTCTCTCTTTTTAGTAATAACGAACAATGTTTGTATACTGAAATATAATTTCCAGGATGAGATATAATTATCATATTCCCATCTTTAACCGTATAATTGGCAAAGATAACAAATCCATTGGCAGAAACATATACCGGAGATCCAGTTTTTACGATAAAATCTACTCCCATATGCCCTTTTTCCGGATCAAAATTCCGGCTTATATAACCTTCCGAGGGTCTTATAAAACTTATGCTCTCTTTTTGAAAGATTTTCAATTTAATAAGGAGTTCCCTGAATATCGCCAGCACTGACCCACCCGATTTATTTTTTATATAATCTGATGAACTTCCTTTACTGAAGATTGTCGAATCTCCTAACTTCATCGCATTTTTTAGTTTTTCATTTGTATTTTTTAGAGCATCCAGTTCCTTACTTAAATTAATCATTCTTTCATTAAGTTCATTTACCGATTTTATTTCTGCCTTGTTGAGATTTCCGCCTGGAAAAAATAAATGTTTAACCGGAGTAATACTAAACAATATAAAACCAATGAACGCCACTATAATTGAATAAGATAACAGGATAGTAATTGTTTTTCGATAACTGAACCTATGTGTTCTTGAATTAGAATCAGTATTATCGGGAATAATTAATACTGAAAAACCTTTCAATGCAAATAATTTTCTGATATCTAAATTTTTAAGCTTCATATTTTGCCAAAAGCTCTTCAAAATTAATTTTACCTTTCCTCACCATTTTAAGTCTTGAACTGGTCATGTCAATTATTGTTGAGGCATCGAAAAATGATTTTTTATCTGAGTAAAATATTGTTTCTACTTCTTCTGCAAATTCATTTATAATCAGACCAGGTTCTATTAACGGTGTTTGATTTTTTTTGTTAACGCTTGTAGAAATAAGCGGCATTTTAACTTCTGCTAATACTTTCAAGCAGAATCTGTTATTTGGAACCCTGAATGCTACAGTGTTGGTCTTCAATATGCTTTTAGTTTTATTATTAAGATTTAGTATAACAGATACAGGGTTAGGCCATATAGAAATAAGAAAATCCATTTGCTTTTCAGATTTCAGGTCCACGTATTTTAACAAATGCTCAATATCCTTTACAAGTAGTATGTATGATTTGCCAGACTCCCTACCTTTTATTTCATTTATTTTATTTACTGCTTCTTCATTAAATGGATTGGCTCCGAAACCATACAAAGTATCTGTAGGATAGATAAATACTCCGCCTTCAAAATATATTTTGCTCGCTTGCTGAACTGCACTGTCCATCTTTAAGTCAATATTTATCAATTTATGCGTGTTAAGCATTCAAAATTTCCTTAATTGTTGAAATTGCTAAATCCGGGTCCAGTTTATATCCGCATTGAAAATGTTTTAACGGACATTCGATAAAGCCGTGAATTCCGCATGGCTTACAATCAAGGTCAGAATAACTTAACCAACGGCTTTTCATATTATAAGGATAAAATCCGAAATCAGGAACTGTTGAACAATAAATGGTTAATACAGGAATATCCGCACAAATCCCTAAATGTGTAGGAGCGCTGTCATTACTTATAAGGATTTGCGACTTTTTTAATAAGGTAATCGAATCTGTAATTGACAAATTTCCTGCGGCAGATATTATATTTCCTTTATATTTTAACTCCAGTGATTTTCCGACTTCTTTTTCCTCGTTTCCTCCAATGATTATTACGGTAAGTCCCAGTGAAAACAGATATTTCATTATCTCTTCATAGTATTCCAGAGGATATCTTTTTGTATTCCAAATGCTACCGGGAGCTATTGCTGCAATATTTGCAGAAACTTTATTTCTTTTTAGAAATTCATTTACTTTTGTCTCTGATATTTCAGTTGACTTTATTTCAGGGAGTATTTTCCAGTTATTTTCTGAATAATCATATCCGATTAAATCCAGATTCCTCTGTACTTCATGATGATTTGATTCATACTCTACCAGGTATTTATATACGTGCGCCAGAGATGAATTAGAAAATCCATAGGTTTCTTTTACACCGCTTTGTATAATTAAAAGTGATGTTCTAAAGGATCTGTGAGGTGAATAAATTTTATCATATTTTCTTGCTCGTATCTCTTTAGCAAATTTTAAGAAACTAAAAAGAAATTTATCTCTCCCTTTTTTATCAATTACAATTATTTCATTTACATATGCAGAAAGTTGAAATATTTCTTTCGATGCCGGGATACAAACAACATCAATCGTTGAGTTGTTATCTTGCTCCTTCAATTTCTGGATCATTGGAAGAGTAAGAATAGCATCCCCAAGGAAAGCTGTCTGAACAACCAGAATTTTATTCCCTGGGTTTTTTAGTATTTCCATCTTTTATGCATCCAGAACCATTGTTCAGGGAATTGTTTAATATACCTTTCTAAAACAGCAGCATGTCTTTGACTAAGTTCCACTACCCGTAATTCCTCTTCATCTGGCAGGTCGTCCGTATCAATTACTTCGATTGCTGTTTTATAACTGAAATCCGGCTGTCTTATAGTTACTCCAAAAATAATAGGCGCACCAGTCTTTAATGCAAGTAAAGCCGGTCCGGAAAACACAGAAGCTTTTCTTCCCATAAAATTAATTCTAATCCCTTCCGATGGTCCCCGCTGATCCGCTACCATTGCTATTATTTTTTTTTCTTTTAACTCCTTGTAAACCTGTCTTATTGAAATTCCTAATGGAACTATTTTGTTCCCCCATTTTGTTCTCATATGATCAAGCCAGTCATTCACTAAACCATTTCTCTGTGTTTTTACAATTACTGTAATTGGCAAATCCAGATGCAGAGCCACAGTAAGAGCAATATATTCCCAATTTCCGAAGTGAGCTCCAAGAAATATTAATCCCTTTCCCTGGTTATACTTTTCCCTGATCAGTGAAATTTGTGTGTAATTAACTGCCGATTTTAACTCTGTTTTTGAGATATTGGGAAGGTATAAAATTTCAACTAAAGTAATACAAAAACTCTTATAGGCTCCAAAGGCAATTTTATTTATTTGGGATTTGGTATATCCCGGGAATGCTTTCTGAAGATTTTCTTTTACTGTCTTTTTTCTTATTGGAACTATAAAATAAAAAAAAGCAGCAAGCAGATAAGAGAGCCTCCGTGAAAGACTTAATCCTATTAGCCTTACTATGAAGCTTAATTTAATAAAAAGGAAATATTCTATTTTATCTTGCATTAAGTAAAAGATTTAGTTCGAATATGAAATTTACACATAGAGAGGATAAAAGAGAACTGCAAAAATGCTTATCTCCTAAATAATCCACATAAATCTCAGAATCTGAATGTTATAATAAAAAATCCTATTAAAACGAATATAACTTGTATTAAATGGTCAAAAGAGCGGGTTGATCCAGGGAAGGAAAGATGATAAATATTATAGATTGTCGATACATTTTAATGCTACTAAAAATATTATCCCTTTTAGATGAATTTGCTCCTTTATAACTGAGTAATCCTGTCCTGCCAGTTATCGTCCCTTAATTCTCCCCGCATTGTAGAATGAACAAGCATATAATCAGAAAAGCCTGATAGATCAGCAAATACAAAAATCACTCCCCCCTCAATATCATTATAATGCCAAATCTCATATGGTTTTGTATTCATTTGATTTGGAAACCTTTCAATTTCACTTGGTTCGCCGTATAACATAAAAACTCTACCCCGGTCAGTTTTCCAGCCTTTTTTACTTAAAGTTCCAAAACGCTGGTTACTATCTTCAATTCTCTTTAAATAATCACGTAAAATAACTTTTTCATGTTTTGATTCATCTTTATCTATTCTGTTCCAGAAATTATAGAGAAATTGTCTTTTGCCATCAACTCCAGTAATTTTAGGAAAACTTTTTATATCCTGTGTAGTGGCTTCATATTTAGATTTTTCCCAAATATCATCAAGTTCTTCTTCTGACATTGCCCCGAATTCACTGCTCAAGGAAGCGTAATTACCGCCGGATGAAGAATCTTTTTCGGCAACCACATCAGGGTTGTATATAAAGAATTTTTTTGAAGATGATATCCCGAAATTGCCGACACTATCAATAACCGATAAAACTAATGTGTAAGTATCAGTCGGATACTTATTTATTACGACTGAGCCCATTTCAACTTTTGATGATAATCCCTTAGGCAATAGTTTAATTTTTTTTGATAACAGTTTTCCTTTACTATTAAATAAAGTTTGAATTTCCTTAAGAGTATGTCCTGATTCAATTTTATTGAGATTATATATTTCCGAATAATAAAATACAACCGGTTTGTTAATACCGAATACAGCGGTGGGAGCCGGCGTTACTTCCAGACTATTTTTGTAAAATAATGAATTCTGATTTGGAGAATCCTGAAGAATATTTGTAGCTAATTGTATATCGCTTAGTGAAACTGCAGAATCATAGAAGTGATGAACTGTTATATATTCAGTGGAAAATTTCTCGGTTTCTTTCTGATTATTCCTACCTCCAACAATCAGTTTATATTTTCCGTCAGGTAAATTAAACCCTAATACACCGACAAGATCCTTACTAATCTGGTCGGCTGAATCCAGAACCGGATGCTCAATCTTCCATTCTTTGTTAAGAATTACTTTCCCAGACAGAGAATCAGTAATATTAATCTCCAAAACACCCTCAAGAAATTTCTTGTTTTCTTTCATTACGGGAGTCAACCTGTTTTGGTTAAACGAATAATAAAACTCCATATAATTAGATACGGAATCATATCCAAATTGTGCGTAATCAAATTCGAAGATCGAATGACCCGTCTGAGGTGAAATCTGATTAAAACATAGTAAAAGGGAAAGAGCAAATAGAAATCTGTTCATAGAATAATATGTTTGATTAAAAATCTAATAAATGTTAAGCCGTATAAATTTATGAAATATTTAGCTTAAATGTAAATACAAATACTTTCCCTTGAATAGACTTATTTCACCACTACCATTTTTTTACTTGAGACAAAATTATTTGCCCTGAGCTGATAGATGTAAACTCCACTAGCGAACCTGGATGCATCAAAGGTGATATTATAAGTTCCTTCGATTTTATTTTCATTAACAAGGGTTGCAACTTCTCTTCCGAGTATATCATATACCTTTAGAGTAACTACTGCAGGTTTAGGTAATGAGTAAGATATAATAGTAGATGGATTAAAAGGATTCGGATAATTCTGGGATAAGTTATAAGATTTTGGAATAACTTCCTTAGTTAAATATGAACTCTTTTGGACGGTTTTATTTTTGGCATTAATGAGTCTCTCTGCTAAGTCTATTCTCATTTGTACGTCCGTATCCTTTGAATTCATCACTTTAATATCGGATAGAATCTGAGATGCTGTAACCGGATCTTTTTTAATATGCAAATAAGCGAATAATTTTTCAAATTTTGCGTTTATTACATCATTTTCGGAAGCATTATTTTTAATGACATTATTATAAGCAGTGATGGCATCATCGACCTGATTATTTTTTAAGTAAGTATCCCCGATTAATTTTTCGACTACAGAATAATATTTATTATCAGTTAGTAACCCATCAAAATATCCTGAAATTTCATTTCTTGAATATTTAGCTCTTATTTTAGCTAGTTCTTTTACTGCGAACTGCACGTGTTTATTTTGTTGAATTAAACTTTCGTAATAATTGATTGCATCAGTTATTCTATTTTGTTTCTCTAATAATAGCCCGGTATAGGGGTTATTAATTGAAGAGCTATCAGTTCCCAAGGACTTATTTAAATGGGTTGAAGAATAAGTGTTTTTGGGAGGTAAAGTAATCGCCTTATTTCCATTAGCCCATGGATCATAATTAAGATCACCGTAAAAATATATTTCACTTTCTCCGTCTGAATAACTTCTATGTGAGTCTCCCCAATAATTATATCCAGCTTCAATCCAACTCCCGACAGCATATATATTATAATAATTATCATGAATACTATTATAGCCGCAGAAATCACCCGATTCGGAACCTGCAAAAAGAGTACTATTATTAATTAAGATACCAACAAGATTGCCTGTAATTAGATTATTTTTATATAATGAATCTGATGCTAAAAATGCGCAAGATCCTCCTCCAAAAGCCATTCCATTATAATAACCAGAAATTTGATTTGTACCTAATACAGGGGCATCACAATCATATATCCAGATTCCCTGATATAAATGATAGCTATCGCCTAGAGAAGTTTTAATAATTGTATTATACCATATTAGCATTTCATTTTCCCACGATCCGCCTAATTGACAAAGAATACCGCTGTAATAAGATTCATAAATTTGGTTATACATTATTTTGGGAGAAGCATTGTATACGTATATCACATCACCAGGATGTTGGAAAATGCAATTTGAAATAGTGATGTCCGCATTATCCAGGCATTGAAATCCTGTAAGGTAGTTTAGAGAACAATAATTAAGAGATGACCCGGCTGCACTTGTATCACTAAAAATTATTGCGCCGGTATTAAAGGATATTAAATTTGAAGAAGTTCCGATAGCAGATAATGTTCCTTCTATTTCCAATGTATTATCTCCATCCATATCCAATGTTGCACCAGGTTGTAATTTTAAGATGCGGCCATTTGGAATGGTAAGATCCGTTTCACAAATTATATGACCATATACAGTAATGGAATCTCCGTTAGGGATATTTAATACTGCATTATTTTTAATGACAAGATTACCATTTACAACCAAGGAAGCACCATTATTAATATTCAAGGTAGCTCCCGGATTAAGAATAAGGGTGCCACCAGACTCAATTGAAATATTATTGTTTATATTATATGTGCTATTAGCTGAAATAGTAAGTGTATCTCCCGATTTTATAGACATTTCACCCGAAAGTGTGTTTGTACCGGTGATTGTTTCATTATATCTGATGTCTCCGCCATAGAGTACAACAGGAGCAAATTTAAATAATTTCCCCGTACCCATGGCATATTCTAAATTAATACCACATCCTTTAATCCCGGTCCACCTATTAGCAGTCCCAATCTCATTAAGCCCCCAGTTTAAATACGATGAATTAGGTTTACTGAGAGTTGTGATTATATACTTTGTCGGTGGATCATTTGGCGAACAAAGACGATTGACTACCATAAAATATTCAAGGTTAACATCTGTATAGGCAGTCGTTTTCTTAAAAAGTCCAAGTTCAACATAATTATCAGGATCCGGTTCATAAGGATCTGTATCATATGAATATGTTGAAGTTATATAACTTCCTTCCGGAGGGATATCTTCTTTATGCAAGCTTGCCCCATTTACCCAGGTAAGCTGGAGAAGTTCCGATGATATTTTGTCGATGCTCGCGTTTAACTCTTTTACGGCATAGTATCTGCTGTTTGGCACTACTGCATTTTCTATATTTTGTGTATTAGAAGTATCTCCCGTAAAAGCATGAGTTGGATCATCAAATAATCCCCATTGTTTTGCCCAATACTGAATATTATAATTCGCTAATGTAGAGATTTGATAATACATTATTCCTTTTGCGCCATAACAAAGAGCCAGGTTCCCCTGCACAAGAATTTCTACTTCAGAGGGAGGCCTAAGATCAAAATAGCTGGGAGTGGCTGATTTTGTAGCAGCAACCTGAATTACCTGATAATAGGGAATATCATCTGTTAAATTGGCAGAACTATTATTGTTAAAGTTTTGTGCCCAATTAATAGTGGTTCTAAAACCACTATGGCTATACGGATTGTCTATTAAACCATCCAGGGCAGTTTGAACTTCTGAAGTTGAAGTCCCGGTCCATGCCTTAAATGGATAAGAATCCATTGAAGCATAAGGAGGTCTTCTAAGATAATTTTCTGTTTCATAATCGGGTTTAGAATAGCAAAGATTACAACCATTGACATATTTCCCCAGGCGATTGGTGGCAATTCCACTAACATAATTTAATGAACGGTTCATTAATAATTCAGGCTCATCAACGTATAAATGTTCATAGTTATGGTTATGAATATTATCGTACCCAATTGCCTCATCAAAATATTCCCCTAATTGGCTAGCGATAGAACTATCCTGGCTTGAACCTGACACAAAGAGATCCTTATAAAAATTATCGTAGACACTGAATTTATCAACCAGAAGATCCGCTGTATTCATAAAAGTGATTTCAACTCTGAAATATGTCTTATCATCTCCTTTTTTTTCAAACCATCCCTTTTCAATATCAGTATAATTAGTACCAGTAAAATCTGACACATGAACATCAAAAGTAGTATCAGTCCCAGACCCCTGGATAGAAACTGAACTAGAACTAATATGATTTTGAGAAATTGTCAGATTAATAAATGGGTCAGTCGATTCATTTACCTCATAGACATGAATTTTTGCAACAATTGGGTTACCATTCGGAATATTATCAATCCTTGCCCTTATGTTGATATAATAATCTAATGTTTTCCATTGATCACCTGAATAAGGCTGATGACATTTTCGCAGATCTGCAGTAAGAAATATGCCCTCATGGTTATTATTAGTATCAGCACGGAAGACATGCACATGAGGAGTTGTGTTTATATCTTCAAATGAAGAATTAATTATCGGGGGATTAGGATCTCCAAGTTTAAATGGTTCACATTTTACATATCTGCTAACCCGAATTCCATTATCTGCCCCGAATCCCCAATTATCAATTTCCAAATTAGGATCTGCCTTATCTCCTCCAACTTCATATGGCAAAGAATTTTTTTCGTTTCCCGTAGCGCGTGAATAGAAGTATGGGTAGAATGCAACTTCTAAATCCTTAGGATGGCATGTATACTGACTTAAATTATCATCAATTATTTTTAAACCATTAGTATTATTATTATTTAATGCTATTTGATCTCCGTATGACACAAGATGGGTTAGTCCTAATTCAGACATTTTATCAAAATAATAATTAGAATTTATAAAATGGTTGAGGTTGAAATTTTGATTTTTTAAATATAATTGTTTATATAACCAATAATTATCATAATAGCCGACTTTCCAAAAAATGGTTGGCTGTGACTGGCAGTAAAGCAATGAAGAGAACAGAAGAAACAATAATAATTTTTTCATTTTGAACTCCTATTTATTGAGCTGAAATTGTTTGTTATTTCACATAACTTATTTTTTTACTCTCCTTTATTAAAAGTTTGCCTTTATCATACGCTTCTACCTGAAGAAGGTAGACTCCACTTGTTAGTTTATATTTTGATGCATCAAATTCTATTTTATTATTCCCCGATTGTCTTTCTTCATCTAATATCAACCCGACCTCCCTGCCGAGTATGTCAAACACTTTTATTCTTACTCTTCCTTTGAATGAAGACTGCCAGCTAATTACTACGCTCGGGTTAAAAGGATTGGGATAAGGGTTGTCAAGATTGAATCCTAAGGGAGGACTTCCCTTTTTATCATTGACTGAAGTTATGGTATCTGCATGTACTGAAGAATCACCATTAAAAATGTATATATAACCATGATCGCAATCT
>JARLHC010000044.1 GCA_031292455.1 Ignavibacteriaceae bacterium | reverse complement strand
TTATAAATCTGTGAAAACAGATACCGATGAGCAGTATATAGTACCCGAAAGAGCAATTTCAGTTCTCTCCAAGTTATTGACTGATTCCGATGTTAAAATCTTTTTCAGTAAAACCAACATTACGTTTCATATTGATGACCTCGAATTTATCTCAAGGCTTATTGGAGAAAAATATCCTGCTTATTCGAGCGTTATTCCTGTAGAAAATGAAAATCAATTAAAAGTTAATAGGGATGATCTCCTTTCGACGATTAAGAGAATGCTCTTGTTCTCTGCATCTAACTCTAAACAGGTTAAATTTTCAATAGGAACCAACACCCTTGAGGTTTCTGCGGAAGATATTGATCATGGTTCCAATGCAACCGAGAATATCCAATGTGATTATGAAGGCGAACCCCTGGATATCGGCTTTAATACTGCTTACGTAGGTGAGATTCTTTCTCATGTTAATAGTGAGGAACTAATTTTTAAACTTCATTCTCCCACTAAGGCATGTATAATTGAACCCACTTCCTTGTCTGAAAATGAAGATCTAATGTTATTACTTATGCCGGTTCGCCTGAATAATTAAATGATTCTATCTTCTCTTAATTTAAAGAATTTTAGAAGTCATAAAGACACTAATTTAAAATTCTCCGACAAATTAAATTTTATAATCGGAGGAAATGGGCAGGGTAAAACTACGGTCCTGGAAAGTATTTATTATCTCTGTACGACAAAAAGTAATTGTTCAAAGTCAGATCTTGAAGTGGTTAGTTTTAATGAAACAGGGTTTGAACTTAATGGAATATTTAATGATTTAACCGAAAGCAAAATAAGAATCTATTATTCTGCCCTGGAAAATAAAAAATATTACTATAGGGACTCAAAACTAATTTCCCGATCGGCAGATATTATAGGTAAATTTCCAATTGTAATATTAACCCCCTCAGACCATTCGATTACTCAAGGAGCTCCTTCAGAAAGAAGAAAATTTATCGACTCGATTATTTCTCAGGCAAGTGAAAATTATCTGAGAACTATTATTGATTATGGGAGAACTCTACGTCAGCGCTCTTCTTTATTATTTCAGATTAAGGATAACAGGAATAAGAATATCTTTAGTGAGCTTGATGCTTGGACTGAGAAGCTGGTTGAGTCAGGTTTAATTATTATTAATTATAGGAAAAACTTTGCGGCTGATTTTATAAAATTTATAGTCGCTTCTTATAAAATAATAATGGGAGAAACTGAAGTACCCACATTAAGATATTCTTTTTTAGAAAATTATGGAGGATCCGATTTTAAAGTAGAATTTTTTAGACTACTTGATTTAAAGAGAAATGAAGAACTGAGACGTTCTACTAACTTAGTAGGGCCTCATCGGGATGAAATTCTATTTGAAATAAACAATATGAGCCTTAAAACGTATGGTTCACAGGGACAGCATAAAACGTTTCAGGTAGTTTTAAGGTTTGCCGAATTCTTTTATTTAAAGGAAGTCATGGGGGTTGTTCCTCTTTTTCTGCTTGATGATATTTTCGGAGAACTGGATACCAAGAGGTCACTGAAAATAAGTGAATATTTAAGAGAGCTTGGGCAGACATTTATTACGATGACCGATTTAACAAATCTGTCATTCATGAAAAAGAACGATAATGATAAATATATAACTCTAAATTCCGGAGCAGTAGCATATGGATAAGGGTTTTATAAAATTATCAGATATTATTAATAATGAACCCGCATTTGGCGGGCTGCGTAAAAGGATAAAGGAGACAGAAGTAATAGATGGTTTCTTTGAGATATTTCCTGATTTAAGCAAGGTAGTGAAACCTTCCAGGGTTGATAAGAAAACATTATTTCTTAAAGTAGAAAACTCAGTATGGCGCAGTGAGTTAAAGTTCAGCGAGACAAGAATCATTCAGAAGATTAATGAATTCTTCAAAGAAGAAAGAATTAAGCATATAAAATTTTCATAACAAATATTAAATAGTTCGGAATAAGATATGGCTAACGGAAGCAAAGAGAATGACTATAGTGCTAAAAATATAAATGTACTGAAAGGGCTTGAGGCAGTAAGGAAAAGACCTGCAATGTACATCGGGGATGTTGGTCCCCGTGGATTGCATCATTTAGTTAATGAGGTTGTAGATAATAGTATTGATGAAGCATTGGCAGGTTACGCTGATAATATAATTGTAAAAATATTAAAAGATGAAACTATTTCTATTGAGGACAATGGAAGAGGCATTCCGGTTGATATGCATCCAGAGGAAAAAAGATCAGCACTTGAAGTTGTAATGACAATGCTGCATGCCGGGGGTAAATTTGATAAGAATACATATAAAGTATCCGGAGGTCTTCATGGGGTTGGGGTATCTGTTGTAAATGCTCTTTCCGAATGGCTCAGGGTTGAAGTAAGAAGGGACGGGGGTGTATTTCTGCAGGAATACAAGAGAGGAATACCTGTTAAACCAGTGAAAGAGATCGGCAAAGCAAAGAAAAATGAGCGAGGTACCCTAACCACCTTTCGACCGGATTCAGAAATATTTAAAGTAACTACTTTTAAATTTGACACAATTGCAGAACGTATAAGGGAATTAGCATATCTTAATAAAAATATTAGTATTAGGCTTATCGATGAAAGGGATGGGGAAGATATTACGTTTCATTTTAAGGGTGGTCTTATAGAATTTGTTAAATATCTTGATGAAAACAGAGAACCTCTTCATAAAACAGTTTATATTGAAGGTGAAAAAGATGGAACACCTATTGAGCTAGCGTTCCAATATAATGCATCATATTCTGAAAATATTTTCTCATATGTTAATAATATTAATACGACCGAAGGAGGAACACATTTAGTTGGATTTAAATCTGCATTGACAAGAACGTTAAATAATTATGCATACAAAAATGGACTCATCAAAGAGGGTAAAATTCAACTTACAGGCGATGACTTTCGAGAGGGTTTGACAGCCGTTATTTCAGTTAAAGTTTCCGAACCGCAGTTTGAAGGACAGACAAAAACAAAGCTTGGTAATAGTGAAACTAAGTCAGCCGTGGAAACACTTATAAATGATAAATTGGGCGAGTTTCTTGAGGAAAATCCTTCTGTTGGTAAAAAAATAATTGAAAAATGTCTCATGGCGGCTGAAGCAAGGGAAGCCTCCAGGAAGGCAAGGGATCTTACCAGAAGAAAAAATGCCCTGGATACAATGAATCTGCCTGGTAAACTGGCAGACTGCTCAATTACAGATCCCGAACATTGTGAAATGTACATTGTTGAAGGAGATTCTGCAGGTGGTTCTGCAAAACAGGGAAGAGACAGAAGATTTCAGGCGATACTTCCTCTAAGAGGTAAAATTCTTAACGTTGAAAAAGCAAAAGTGAACAAAATTCTTGAAAATAACGAAATTAAGGCGATGATAGCTGCAATAGGTTCAGGTTTCGGCCCCGACTTCGACCATAATAAAGCCCGATATGGTAAAATAATTCTGATGACTGATGCCGACGTGGATGGTAGCCACATCAGAACCCTCCTGCTTACATTTTTTTATAGATATATGAATGACCTCATCACTTCGGGCAAAGTATATATTGCTCAACCTCCGCTATATAAAATTAAAAAGGGGAAGGAAGAATATTATGCCTTTGACGAAAAGGAAAGGGATGAAATCCTAAAACGCTACAGACCCAATGGAAAAGAAATTGATGAAACTGGTATATCAGAAGATGGAATGCCAAAAGGAATTGTAATCTCTAGGTATAAAGGATTGGGCGAAATGAATCCGGAGCAACTCTGGGAGACAACTATGAATCCTGAAACAAGAACTGTTCTTCAGGTAAATGTTGAAAGTGCCGCCGCTGCAGATAAAATATTTGAAACTCTTATGGGTGATGCCGTCGAACCCAGAAGGGCTTTTATAGAAAAGAACGCTAAATATGTCCGTAATTTGGATATTTAGTTTCACTTTAACTTATTTAATTAATATTAACTTGTTTTTATGGCTACAATATTTGAAAAAATAATCCCAGTATCACTCGAAGAGGAAATGAAATCATCCTACATCGATTACTCAATGTCAGTGATTGTTGCACGTGCACTTCCCGATGTAAGGGACGGGCTAAAACCTGTTCATAGGAGAGTCTTGTTTGGAATGTCTGAACTCGGTATGACGTTCAATAAACCTTACAAAAAATCTGCTAGAATCGTGGGTGAGGTTCTGGGGAAATACCACCCGCATGGTGACACGGCTGTTTATGATACTATGGTCAGAATGGTTCAGGATTTCTCATTACGCTATCCTCTTATTGACGGTCAGGGAAACTTTGGATCTGTAGATGGCGATTCTGCTGCGGCCATGCGTTATACGGAAGCTCGCCTTGCAAGAATTGCAGATGAGATGCTGCGCGACTTAGATAAAAACACAGTTGCCTTTACTTCAAACTTTGATGACTCTCTTCAGGAACCAACTGTCCTCCCTTCTTACCTGCCCAATTTATTAGTTAATGGTTCAAGCGGAATAGCGGTGGGTATGGCAACAAATATCCCTCCACATAATTTAACTGAAGTTGTCAACGGTCTGATAGCTTTGATAAATAAACCAGATCTAACTGTTGAAAAATTAATGAAATACATTACCGCCCCTGATTTCCCGACTGGCGGAATAATTTATGGTTACGAAGGAGTAAAGGACGCTTTCACTACCGGACGCGGAAGAATTGTTATCAGAGCCAAAGCTAATATTGAAACTCTTAAAAACGGCAGGGAAAATATTATCATCACTGAGTTACCATACCAGGTAAATAAAGCGAATCTTATTGAAAAGATTGCAGACCTTGTAAGAGAAGGAACACTTAATGATATTTCAAATATCAGAGATGAATCAGATCGTGATGGCTTAAGAGTCGTTATCGAATTAAAAAGAGATGGGCAGCCAGCTGTAATTCTTAACCAGTTGTTCAAACATACTGCTATGCAGACTACCTTTGGCGTTATTATGCTGGCGCTTGTTAACGGTACCCCTAAAGTTCTTACGCTAAAAGAATGTATGCAGCATTTTATCACTCATCGTATGGATGTTTTGATAAAAAGGACAAAGTTCGAACTCGATGCTGCTGAAAGACGCGCACATATTTTAGAAGGTTATATCATTGCACTCGATAATATCGATGCAGTAATTGAAACTATTAAGAAATCAAGAGATGTTGAAACCGCTAAAAACAACCTTATGCACCGCTTTAAACTTAGTGAGATTCAGGCAAAAGCTATTCTTGATATGCGGCTCCAAAGATTAACCGGACTCGAAAGAAAGAAAATTGAAGATGAGTACCGCAATTTAATTAAACTTATTGAAAATTTAAAAGGTATTCTTGCTTCAGAAGAAAGAAGATACTCTATAATTAAAGAAGAACTCATTGCTATCAGAGATAAATATGGCGATGAAAGAAGAACCGAAATTGTTTACAATTATGAAGAGTTCTCGCTCGAAGATATTATTGCCGAAGAGGACGTTGTAGTTACAATATCCCATAATGGATTTATTAAAAGATTTCCCGTTAGCGGTTATCGTAAACAGGGACGTGGTGGCAAGGGCGTTACTGGGGCAGGTACTAAAGATGATGATTTCATTGAACATATGTTCATTGCCTCTACCCATCATTATATAATGTTCTTTACCGACCAAGGAAGATGCTATTGGCTTAAAGTCCACGAAATTCCGGAAGGTGGAAGAGCAACCCGTGGGAGATCGATTATAAATCTTATCGAAAAAACTAGCGAGGAGAAAGTTGCTGCTTTCGTTTCGGTAAAGGAATTCAAAGACGACAGCTATCTGGTGATGGTAACTGAAAAAGGTACCATCAAAAAGACAGTTCTTTCGGCTTATGGAAATGTCAGAAAAGGAGGAATAAACGCAATCAATATTTCCTCCGGGGACAAACTTATCTCTGTTAAAATGACCGATGGAAGTAATGACATAGTGGTTGGGACTAAAAATGGATTCGCCATTCGCTTTCATGAAAATGATGTCAGGGATATGGGCAGAGGAGCAACTGGTGTCCGTGGCGTAAACTTGAGTAAGGGCGATATTGTCGTCGGACTACTTATTATTAAAAGAAACGATAATATACTAGTCGTAACTGAGAAAGGTTATGGTAAACGTTCAGACATTAATGATTATAGAATCACACACCGAGGCGGGAAAGGAGTGATTACAGTAAAAACAAGTGATAAAGTCGGTAAAATGATTGCAATGATGGAAGTGGTTGATGGAGACGAACTTGTCATTATTTCAACACAGGGAATGGTTATAAGACAAAGTATTAAGGAAATCCGTGTTATGGGAAGGAATACCCAGGGGGTAAGAGTTATTAGACTAAAAGAAGGCGACACCATTGCCGATATTGCGAAAGTAGTTCCTGATACGGAAACTAATGGCGATGGCAATAACGAAATCAACAGTGAAGAATAAATCTTTGAACTTTATTCTCCATAAAAATTATGGGGAATAAGTTATTCACTGCAAAAATATTTTATAATATTGAATATACAAAACCAAATTGAAGAGATTCCTTCATTTGCGTAGTCGGAGATTGTGCTTTTTCATAAAGAAATAAATAGGATAGATTGACATTCATAAAATTATTAATCTTTGTGATTATAACATTGTCCCATCTGATATCCCAGACGTATAGGCTTTTGTACCTCGTAAATAACCTGAATGACCCTTTATAAAGGAAGTTTTCAGCGATTGTATATTCTGCAGTACTTACTACTTCCAAACCAGCATCGGCTCTAAAATCTTTTTCTTTACCGTTATGTAGAAAAGCAAATGATATTTTTAATATGTATTCCTTCTCATAATTGGTTAGTAGCTATTTGTCTCTAAATAAATAGAATCAATCTGTTATAAACGGACAACCCTATCGGGCTGCCGCAAGTATTATATTAAATATTTATAATGTATTGCCGCAAACTTGACGGAACAGAAGCTATTAGCTCTGCAGAAAAGTAACCAACGGTCAATGCTCATTTATTTATAATTACTATCTTTTAGATGACAAAGAACTATTATCCTTTAAGCTACTACTGCTGTTTGATATGTCTGGTTATTCTTCCAGACATATTTTATCCGGTTTAACAATTTCTTTGCAATTTTTATTATTGCTTTTTGTTTGGGCATGCGCTTGATTAGCTGATTGAAGCTCATCGTTAATGCGGGGTCTACCTTCATTGCTACCCAGGATGATTCTATCAGTACATTCCGCAAATATTTACTTTGACGTCTACTTAAGCCCATCGTTTTCTCAGTTTCTCCGGAGTCTCTCATTGATGGGACTAATCCTACATAGGAGCATAGTTCATCCAATCTCTTAAAACGATTTATATCCATTATCTCGGTTACTAGCGCGATTGCTGTTATGAAGCTAATTCCTGGAATACTCTTTAACCGTTCAACCAGATCTTCAAAGCCATAATCACGTAGATTATCTTTTATTTTCCTTAACACTTCCTTCAACATATCATGATCTCTATGGAATCTCTCAATGTTTATTCTTAGGCAGTCTGCTCCGGCAATTGTTGTAAAGTCAAATGCTTCTATGTATTTGATAAATCTTTTGGACCATCCTTTCTTCTCAAAATCTTCCGGGATCCTTTTCCCATAATACATGAGCATTGATTTTATCTGGTTCTTTACTCTTGTCTGATCTCTGACTAACTGAATGCGCAATCTGCTTAAGCTTCTTAATTCTTCCTGCAGTTGCCCGGGTATATATATGCCCTCCAGCTGCTGGTTTGACAGTTCTCTGGCTAATTTCCGGGCATCTATTTTATCTGTCTTACTAATCCGCTCCTTGTTTTTTGTCGGTATATCCGCCGGATTAACAATTATATTATTTATACCTTTTTCTTTAAGAGCTCTGTCGATCCAGTAACCGCTAAATCCTGCCTCGTATACACTGAAGTAATTTCCGCCAGGATAATTCCTGTGCATATACTCACTCAATATCTTTGGGTCTGGATCCATTGTAAATCTTTTTAGTAAATTATTATTACAAATAATACCAACTGACCATAATTTTTTATGAACATCTATCCCCACATAAAAGTTTTGACTACTAAAGTCCAGTTTATTATTTTCCATTTGTGGCATCCTTTAC
>JARLHC010000043.1 GCA_031292455.1 Ignavibacteriaceae bacterium | reverse complement strand
TCGTCCTTGACCGATTCATTTTGTGAAGTATTAAAAAAATTAATGCCGGCAATAATTGCTATACTCACAATAATAAGACCAAGAACTATAAATAGTAATTGTTGTTGACCCATGAGAGTACTCCTTTCTTTAAATCAGAGTAATACATATTTAATTTGTTAAAATATTCACTATTAAAAACTTCTTGGAATCTAATAAATTAAGACTATTGATTCAAGCTTAAACACTTCCTTTTTTAACTGGAGAGTAATTCACCCTATAAAATATTAAAATACTTATTCCGTTTATATTTACACTTTTCCCTTATACTTAATCGCTGGCAATATATTCCCGTCACCCAAAGCTATAGTTCTTATTACTTAAAATGTACGAAATATCTACCTGCTAATGGTAACTTTTACCTGGAAACTATTGTAGGAAAATATTACCGCTTTCTGTAAACTTAAGAGAAAAATACAATTATCCCCTTTTTTTGTTAAATAAATGAGTTAGTTGAATTCCCATTTCCACAAAATTCAAATCATTTTTTTCCGGCATGGAATATGAAACTATGTATAAAGCACGATAAAAAGTGCAGAGTTCAGGAAAGAAGAAAACAACTAAATAATTATTATATCAAACAATTCAGAAACAATAAATTAAAGGAGTGATTCATGGGTCAGCAACAGTTACTTTTAATCGTTCTTGGTGTTATCGTAGTTGGTATCGCCGTAGTAGTTGGTATCAATTTATTCACCGCAAACGCAGTTTCCTCTAACAGAGATGGCGTTGTAGCAGATCTTAACAATTTAGGAGCTATGGCTCAGCAGTTCTATAGAAAACCAACCTCTATGGGCGGTGGCGGAAATACTTTCACAGGATGGACAATTCCTACAAAGACAGATACCACACCTAATGGTACCTATGCTGCAACTGTTGCAGCTCAGAGCGTAACTATAGTAGGTACAGGAAATGAGAAAAATGCTGGATCAGCAATAGTTCATACAGCTACTATTTCTCCAACAACAATTACAGTTGTTAAAACAAACTAATTTTCTACTTTAGAAACTTTATCGTTAATTATCAAAGACAGATGAAGCAACCTCCCCGCTTCATCTGTCAATTTTTATCCGGCACACTTCAGAATTAAAAGAACCAGATCCCCATTTGTTTCCCTATATCAAAAAGCCACTTTAATTCTTCTAAATTCCTTTATATATATCCCTCAATTATAACCATTTACATTCAGAAATGATTTAAAATAAAAAGTGCGAATACTCGGTAATATTCGCACATTTGAAGTGGGCAGAGAGGGAATTGAACCCCCGACACAAGGATTTTCAGTCCTTTGCTCTACCGACTGAGCTATCTGCCCATCAAAATTTAGAGCCCAAAAATAAATATATTTAACCTTATCTCAAAACAATTAGAAAGAAATTATATAATACCTTTTTCTTTCAGTATTGATTCGATTGTGAGACCGCCAAGCTCTTGTAATTCGTATCTGACCCGGGTTGAGGGCTTGTTTATTTTTATGATTCTCCTTAAATCAATAGGAGTGCCTATAATTACGGAATCGCAGTCAGTCTGATTTATTGTTTTCTCCAGATCCCTTATTTGTTTATCTCCATATCCCATTGCCGGAAGTAAAACGCCTATTTTCGGATACTTTTTATATGTTTCGGTTATTGATTTAACAGTATATTTTCTTGGATCTATAATTTCAGATGCACCAAATGTCCAAGCTGCAAACATGCCTGCGCCATATGCCATTTCTCCGTGTGTAAGAGTTGGCCCATCTTCAACTACTAATACCCTCTTCCCTTTTATTAATTCAGGGTTATCAACATAAATCGGAGAAGCTGCCTCAATTATCTGCGCATTAGGATTGATACTCCTTATATTGTCTCGGACAATATTTACATTCTTTGGTTCAGCTGAGCCAATTTTATTTATAATCGCTACATCTGCTATTCTCAGAGCAGTATTACCGGGATAATATGTCATTTCATGGCCGGCACGAAGAGGATCTACAACAGTAAAAACAAGATCAGATTTATAAAAAGGAAGATCATTGTTCCCCCCGTCCCATATAATAACATCCGCTTCCTTTTCAGCTTCGGCAAGTATTGCACCATAATCAACACCAGAATAAATAACTCCTCCCATAGCTATATGGGGCTCATATTCCTCCATCTCCTCAATTGTGCATTTATGCTTTTTAAGATCAGCTAAAGATGCAAACCTCTGCACCTTTTGTTTTACAAGATCACCGTATGGCATGGGATGTCTTATCGATACAACTTTTTTGCCTGCCTGCTTTAATACCTCAACAATACGGCGTGATGTTTGGGATTTCCCGCTTCCAGTTCTTACAGCAATTACTGCAATAACAGGTTTTTTACTTTTGATCATTGTCTCGGCGGCTCCCAGAAGCCGGAAGGATACTCCAGCGGCATTTACTATTGATGCCTTCGTCATTACATATTCAAATTTTACATCTGAATATGAAAATACTACTTCATCAACTTTTAATTTGGTTATTAATTCTGGTAAGTCTTTTTCATCATATATCTTTATTCCTTTGGGATAAAGTTTTCCCGCAAGCTGAGCTGGATAACTTCTTCCGAATATATTTGGAATCTGTGTAGCCGTGAATGCTACAACATTATAATTTTGGTTATCTCTGAAAATTACATTGAAATTATGAAAATCTCTCCCCGCTGCCCCCATGATCAATACGTTCTTACATGACATAAAATTTCCCTAGATGTTGATAATATTGTACCGTAAAATTAAGAAGATTTGCCTTCTCCCCCTAATTTTATTCTACGGTAACACTTTTGGCCAGGTTCCTTGGCTGATCAACATTCAGGCCCTTCTTTACCGCAATATGATAAGCAAGTAATTGCAGTGGAATAACCGATAAGATAGGCATCAACATTCTAATTGTATCAGGTATTTTAATTGAATAATCAACAAGTTTATCTATATTATCATCATTTTCACTGGCTACTGCGATTATACGGCCTTTACGAGCTCTTATTTCTTCAATATTGCTGATTATTTTGTCATATGTTGAATCTTTGGGAGCGACAAAAACAACAGGCATATTATCATCTATTAAAGCAATAGGGCCATGCTTCATCTCTGCAGCAGGATAACCTTCGGCATGTATGTAACTTATTTCCTTAAGCTTTAATGCACCTTCTAAGGCCACAGGGAAATTATATCCTCTGCCAAGATATAGAAAATTCCTGCAATCTTTAAACTCATTTGCTATGAATTCTATTTGATCATTTAGTTTTAATATCTGTCTTATCTTATCAGGAAGTTTCTCCATTTCTTCTGCAATATTCTTCCCGTCTACAAGGCTCATATCCTTCTTTCTTGCAACTAAAAGTGTTATTAATGCAAGTACTACCAACTGGGAGGTGAATGCTTTTGTTGATGCAACTCCTATTTCCGGACCTGCGTGTGTGTAGATGCCTGACATGCTTTCCCTTGCGATTGAACTTCCCACTACATTGCATATCCCGAGCGCTAATGCACCTCTTTGTTTGGCCTCACGTAATGCCGCAAGTGTATCCGCAGTTTCGCCGGACTGTGAAATAAAAATAATAGTATCATCTTTGGTAATTATTGGATTTCTGTATCTGAATTCGGATGCATACTCTACTTCTGTTGGAATGCGTGCCTTTTGCTCAAGCATGTATTCTCCTACAAGAGCAGAATGCCAGGAAGTTCCACATGCTGATATTATAATTCTCTTTGAATTTATAAGCCTCTCCTCAACTCCTTCCAGTCCGCCTAATTTCGCAGTCCCTTTATCAAATAAAAGTCTGCCTCTCATGGAATTCTGAACCGATTCCGGCTGCTCCATAATTTCTTTCAGCATAAAATGAGCAAACCCGCCTTTATCAATTTCATCAAGGGTCATTGTAATTTCAGTTACTTCTTTCTCAATATCCACATTCGCAATTGTCTTGGCTGTAAAATGGTCCTGGAAAACCTCTACCATCTCACCATCTTCAAGATATACCACTTGTTTTGTGTATGCTAAAATTGCAGATACATCAGATGCAACAAAATTTTCATTTTCCCCTATTCCAACGACTAATGGCGAACCCTTTCTTGCCGCAATAATTTTATCAGGTTCATTCAGGTATATTACTGCAATTCCATAAGTCCCCTGAATTTCATTTAATGCAAACTGAACTGCTTTACATAAAGTAAAACCATCTTTAAGAAAACTATCAATAAGATGAGGAATAACCTCCGAGTCCGTTTCAGTTATAAAATTATATCCTTTATTTTTAAGGCTTGTCCGGATAGTCTGATAGTTCTCTATTATCCCATTATGTATGACAAATAGATTTTTATCAGAATTAAAATGTGGATGGGCATTAATTTCATTGGGTACACCATGAGTTGCCCACCTTGTATGCCCAATCCCCAGGTTTGAGATAATATTAAGGTTAGCTAATTTATCTTCCAGACAGGATACTTTCCCTTTAATTTTAACTACGTTGGATTCTCCTCCCGCAATATATGCAATCCCTGCAGAATCGTATCCCCTGTATTCTAACCTCTTTAACCCATTTAATAAAATAGGTATACAATTTTTATTTCC
>JARLHC010000001.1 GCA_031292455.1 Ignavibacteriaceae bacterium | reverse complement strand
TTGCAGTCCCTCCGTTTCTCTTTTCATGGTTTTCGAATGTATTAAGCAGTCGGCTGTATAAATTCTTGAATTCCAGCTCTATAAATACAGGACGCACTTTGTCAAAATCAGGTTTAGTTATTCTTGTCTTCTCAAAGTCAAAATCTAATGGAACAGAGCAATGTATCGTTGCCAGATCCTTCGATAGTATTGCATTCTCCTTCCCTGCAATCAGCTTATTTTTCAGTCCCTGCTTCTCTATTTCACCTATATGTTCATAGATCCCCTCAACCGATCCGTACTTTTGTATCAATGGGGTAGCTGTTACAGGACCAACTCCCGCTACTCCCGGTATATTATCAGATGCGTCCCCCACTAACGCCAGGTAATCTATCATCTGCTTCGGTTCAAACCCGAATTCCGCCTTTACCTTTGCAATGTCATATATTACTATCTCATCTGTTGTCTTCCCCGGTCTTACTATCTTAACATTCTCGGTAATTAACTGGTTAAAATCTTTATCCGGTGTTATTACATACGATTCGAACCCATGCTTCTCCGCAAGACAGACTGCAGTCCCTATTATATCATCCGCTTCATACTTGCTTAGTATATAAATAGGAATTTCAAGCAGCTCAATAATCTGCATTATTCGCTTTATCTGGGGGATCATATCCTCGGGCATCTCTAAGCGGGTTGCTTTGTAATTCTCATATTTATCATGCCTGAATGTCTTTTCCTTCGAATCAAATGCTACTGCAATATAATCCGGCTTATTATCTTCAAATATTTTTATCAGTTGATTAACAAAACCGTAAACTGCAGATGTCGGCTCTCCCTTGCTTGTCTTTAAAGGACGGTTTATAAAAGCAAAGTATGCTTTATACGTCAGCGCCATAGCGTCAATTATTACAAACTTCTTCTTTGTCGTTTTCATCAGACCTGAAAATTATGAAAATATAGGTTCAATATAAGTAAAGAAATTATCATCATAAATGAATGTAAAATAAGAGGTAATAGTTTCTATCCGGCTCACGCCCTCCCGGCGATATATAATATCATCCCCTCAAAATTACTCAATTGCCTCTGGTAATTACCGATTTCTATAATTAGAATACCTTTGTGGATTGGTATTTAGACTCTATTTTTGCCTTAAATGAAGTTCAAATCCCCATTGTCAGTAATAAATAGTAATAAATTTAGTCCTCTTTCCCCACAAAATGATAAAAACATCTAACTTTCCTGGTATGATTCATAAAAACTCACATAAAATGCACCTCATAGATCTAAGCGAAAGATGAACGACTCAGTAGCTTTCCTTCAAATACGCCTGAAATCGAACAAAATAGATATTTCACCATCCGGTAATTAGAAAACTGAGCATCCTGATATCTTTCCCCACTTGGAATAGTCTGTCTTATCCCTTCCTATGAAATAAGAAGTCAAACGACCAATATCCGCCCCCCTTTATCAGGAAAAACAAAGTCCCGAAGAACATACAAAAATCAACCCTTGCCTCATGCAAAAAAGTCCAGAAGCTGTTATGAAGCATTGGAATTTTCGTGGTAATAATTGCTACCGAAATATTTATGAGAAGCAGAAGTGCATCAATGCGTGTAAGCAGTCCGATAATTAATAAACCACCGGCTATTATTTCAACAACACCGACGAATGGTGCAAAGAACGCCGGATAAATGATCCCTATTTTAATAAATCTCCCTACCCCCAAAACATCAGGAAATAAGAACTTCTGAATCCCTTCAGTAAAAAATACTGCTCCTACAATAAAACGGATTAATACTGTTGCCTTTGCGCTATCGGTACGTATTATTTTTTTCAACATAGCCCTTCACACCTCTATTGAATTCAAATTGTTTAATATTATAAAAAATATCCATCCCGCAATGTGAACAATAACAATCTCTCCATAGGTATATAATGACCCGCAGGTCATTATATAGGTGTTTTATGTCTTGAGCTGTTTTTGTTTTTATAACTACTGTAGTATATTACAGTTATTATAATTTCAATAACATTAAAATAATACCGAATCAATGGCCAATATGTACCAGCTTGCTGTCTTAGGAGGAGGTCCTGGCGGCTATGTAGCCGCTATTAGAGCCTCTCAGTTAGGTCTGAAAACCGTTATCATAGAAAAGGATAATTTAGGAGGCATTTGCCTTAATTGGGGCTGTATACCTACAAAATCTCTCCTTAAAAACGCTGAGATCTATGACACAATGAAGAACCATTCCGCTGATTTCGGTATATCAGTAAAGGGACTTGAATTCGACTTCCACTCCATTATTAAAAGAAGTAGGGAAATTTCTGACCGGATAGTCAGAAATGTGGGGATACTCGTAAAGAAAAACAAAATTACACATATTAAGGGCTTCGGAAAACTAACATCTCCTGATAAAATTGATATTTTCGACCCGGATGGGAATAGTATCGATTCAGTTACAGCAGATAACATTATTATCGCTACCGGCGCAAGACATAAGGATTTTTCCTCAATCCCGGTAGACCATAAAATGATTATTACTAGCACCGAAGCTATGAATCTTCCTGAACAGCCCGCTGAGTTAATTGTAATCGGTGCCGGAGCTATTGGAGTAGAATTTGCCTATTTCTATGCAGCCCTGGGTACTAAAGTTACCCTTATCGAAATGATGGAATCGATCCTCCCTATAGAAGATAAGGAAGTCTCCCTTACTCTTGAAAAAAGTTTCAAAAAAAGAGGTATCGATATCCTTACTAATGCTTCTGTCCAAAAAGCAGAGGTTCAGGGAAATAAGGTAAATGTATCTGTTAAAGTTAATGGTTCAGTCAAAGAATTAACCGCCGATAAGATCCTCTCTGCAGTTGGCGTCACCGGTAATATTGATGGGTTCGGACTTGAAAAACTTGGAATTGAATTGTTCAAAAATCATATTAAAGTAAATAAATCTAACTACTCAACCAATATTAAAGGTGTGTTCGCTATAGGCGATGTCATCGGCCCTCCCTGGCTCGCCCATGTCGCTTCCGCCGAAGCTATCCATTGTGTCGAAAAGATAGCAGGACTAAATCCTGCCGGTATAAATTATAACAATATCCCTGGATGTACGTATTGCCAGCCTCAGGTTGCCAGTATAGGCCTTACAGAACAAAAAGCAAAAGAAGCTGGTTATGAAATTAAGATAGGGAAGTTTCCCTTTATGGCAAATGGTAAAGCTTTCGCTATCGGTGAAAGGGATGGATTTGTGAAACTCATTTTTGATGCTAAATATGATGAACTCCTCGGTGCTCATATCATAGGGTCTGAAGCTACTGAAATGATTTCAGAACTCGCTATGGCTAAATCGCTCGAGGCCACTGCCGAAGCAATTATAAAGACTGTTCACGCACATCCTACATTATCCGAATCTGTAATGGAAGCAGCCGGGGTCGCTTATAATGAAGCTATTCACATTTAATAATATTCATATTGTCATCCCTGTATTAAGGGATTCTCAAAATCAATTTTTAATTTCCTATGAAAGAACTCTTATATAGCGATCTGAACATAATAGATTATAAAGAAGCATGGGATTTGCAAAGGGAAATTTTTGAGCTGAGATATAAAAAGGAAATCTCCGATATTCTTCTCCTCCTTGAACATCCCCATACTTATACTTTAGGCAGAATCGCCGATAAAGCCCACATGATCAGCTCCCCTGAATTTCTCGATGCTAATAAAATATCCGTTTATGATATCGATCGCGGTGGCGATATTACATACCACGGTCCGGGTCAGATCGTCGGCTATCCTATTATAGATCTCGGCCATTGGCAAAAAGATACTCATAAATATCTCAGGGGATTGGAGGAAGTTATCATAAGAACCTGTGCCGTTTATGGAATCTCTGCCATTCGCGATCCGAAGTATACTGGCGTATGGGTCGAAAATAGGAAAATCGCTGCTATAGGAATAAAAGTCAGCCGGTGGATTACTATGCATGGCTTTGCTTTCAATATAAATTCTGACCTTTCTTTCTTTAATGGGATTGTACCTTGCGGTATCGTTGATAAAGAAGTTACTTCTTTAAAAAAAGAACTGGATAGAGATATCGATATCCATGAAGTGAAAAAAATTCTGTTAGATAACTTTAAGTTATTTTTTGAGTATGATTCAGTGAATACAATCTCTAAAGAAGATCTCTTATGTTTACATGTTACTGCTAAAGGCTGATAATGGCAAAAAAGAATGCTACAAATAATCAAATGAACGATACTATAAATAAGGATATTGTAAACCATAGCAATGGTCATGATTCTGTTGAAGTAATGCTTCGCGATCTCCGCCTTATGATTCTTGCAAGACAAATCGATACTAAGGCTATGAACTTGCTTAGGCAGGGGAAAACCTTCTTCCACATCGCTGGCGCTGGGCATGAAGCTATTCAGGTGGTCGTCGGCACTTCCCTCGATCCT
>JARLHC010000165.1 GCA_031292455.1 Ignavibacteriaceae bacterium | reverse complement strand
TTTTTTCAATAGTCACGAAGATTTTACTTGACAATTATTTAGAATTATCTTATAATGTTTGATGTTAATTTAATAGGAAATGAATTAACAAAGCCCATCTTAAATAACCCAATTCACTGATTTTTACCGATTTCCACGGATATTTACGGATTTTTCTGTGTCCTCAGCCGGGGACGAAGGCGGAATGACAGCGGGACGAAGGCCAAAGAGCAATAGCAGAAAAGCAAAGGTATTGCGGCAGACACACATGGGGATATTACAGAATTGATTAAAAAAGAGGCTTAGAAATGGAGGAAATGTTCATATATGTGTAAAAATTCATCCCATAATGCGGAAAGTGCCGATATTAATTGAAAAATAAGGGCTACTACGATATATTAACAGTCTTATGAGGATAAAATATTTAATACTTTTTTTAGTGCTGGTAATTCCGGTTTTTGGTCAGCAGAATGGTAATTTTCAGATAGGAAGGGTAAAATATGCGGGGGGCGGGGACTGGTACAATGATCCTACGGAAGAGGTGAATCTGCTGAATTATATTAAAGCGCATACTAATTTGAAGGTTAAAGCGGAATATAAATTTGTAGACATTGCGTCGGATGAAATATTTTCCTATCCTTTTTTATTCTTGACCGGGCATGGGAACATAGTATTTACGGAAGATGAGATTGTGAGGTTGAGAAAGTACCTTGAGGGGGGAGGGTTTTTATATATTGATGATGATTACGGGCTGGATAAATTTATAAGAAGGGAAATGAAAAGGGTTTATCCGGACAAGGATTTTATTGAACTGCCATTCAACCATAAACTTTATCATATAGTTTATGATTTTCCGACCGGACCGCCGAAGACACATGAGCATGACGGAAAACCACCGCAGGGATTTGGTATTTTTATCGATAAGCGTCTTGCGGTATATTATACTTATGAATCGAACCCGAGTGACGGGTGGGACGATCCGGAAGTTCATGGTGACCCTCCCGATAAAAGGGAGGAAGCGCTTCGATTCGGAACAAATTTAGTTATTTACGCGTTGACTAATTAAAAATTGATTGATGGGAACAGATTCCAATTATTATAAAGAAATAATAAGTAAGCTTGAGAGACTGACAAGGAAGGAATATACCTTTTTTGCATCGTTAGGAATACAGGCTTCAGTATTGACGGGGATTGCGATCTTTGTACTTTTTGCCTTCCTGGAAATGCTATTCCATTTTTCATCGGCAGTAAGGACAGTTTTAGTTTTATTCTTTCTGGTAATTACAATAGGGGCGCTGGGGTATTTATTTATATTTCCGCTGTTAAAGTATTTTAATATTTTCCGGAAAACTGATCATTTCAAGACAGCAGGGAAAGTGGGGAATAACTTTCCGGAAGTTAAAGATGATCTGCTGAATGCGATGCAGCTTATTTCTTCGAGGGACCAGGGGACACTTTACTCATCATCAATGATTAATGCCGCATTTAACCAGGTTTATAAAAAAACTATAAACATCAGGTTTGAATCCATTGTTAGTTTTAAAAAGGTTAAGGAGCTATTTCTTTATTTATCAGCGGGAATTATTTTCGCTTTTATTATTCTTTCATATGTACCAGGGGTAAGTGCCGCATCGGGACGTCTTATTAATTTTAACAGGGAGTATATTCCTCCGCAGAAGTTTTATTTTGAAGTGCATCCAGGGGACGCCAAAATTACCAAGGGGGATGATATCAGAATATCGATAAAGGTAACCGGACCTGTGCCGAAAGAAACTGATATTGCGATTAAATATGAAGATGAAACAGATTTCAGATATCAGAAGATCTTAACTGATTCGACCGGCAGGTATAATTTTGATATACATGCAGCGCACCTGTCTTTCAAGTATTATGCACAAGCTGAAAACCTGAAGAGTGAGACATATAGCATAGATGTAATTGACCCGCCTATTATTAAGACTCTGGACATTACGATAACACCTCCGTCTTATTCGAAGCTTCCACAAATAGTTCAGAGAGATAACGGAAATATCACTTCCTTAGCCGGCAGTTATGTCGATTTGAGCTTAACATCGACAAAGGAATTAAAGGGAGCGAAGCTTCAGTTTGCCGATACAACAGTTTTTGACATGTCTGTAAACAATGAGAAGGCGCAAGGAAAGGTAAGGATAAAAGGAGACAATACTTACCGCATACTATTAACCGATCTTAACGGAAATACAAACCAATCGCCGATAACATACACTATAAAAGCTTTATCAGATGCGTATCCGACAATTGAAGTAATCAGACCGAATGAGGATGGTTTGCTTTCCAATGACAGCCGGCTTCCGATATTACTAAAGATATCGGATGATTACGGATTTACGAAACTGCTAATAAATTACAGACTTTCATCTTCCAAATTCTCAAAAACACAAGAAGGATTCTCGTCAATTGAGATACCGATTAATAAAAATGAAAAGGAATCGGATGTAAGCTATATATGGAATCTGACCAAACTTAATCTGGCATCCGATGATATAGTGACATATTATTTTGAAGTTTTTGATAATGATAATGTATCGGGGCCAAAATCTGCAAAGTCACCTGCATTTAATATACGTGTACCATCACTTGATGAAATTCTAAAACGTGCAGATAACACTCACCAGGAATCAGTAGATGATCTTAAACAGACGCTTAAGGATGCAAGTGAATTAAAGAAGGAACTGGAGAAAATCGATCAGGACCTGAAGCAGGATAAGAAAGAATTGACATGGCAGGAGAAGGAGAAGATTCAGAATGCGCTTGATAAGTTTAAGGCAATGCAAAGTAAAGTTGCCGAGACATCAAAGCAGATGAATAAAATGCAGCAGGAACTTCAGCAGAACAATCTTCTTTCCAAAGAGACATTGCAGAAGTACATGGAACTGCAGAAGCTGATGGATGAACTTACAAGTGATGAGATGAAGAAAGCGATGGAGAAACTGCAGAATGCACTTAAGAGTATGGACCGGCAGCAGACCCAGCAGGTAATGAAGGATGTAAAGATTGATGAAGAACAATTCCAAAAGAGTATTGAAAGGACAATGAATCTCATAAAGAGATTACAGATTGAAGAGAAGATGAACGAGTTAGTTAAGAGAGCAGAGAATCTTGAGAAAAAGCAGAATGATCTACAGAATGATACCAAAAACAGCAACATGAATGATAAGAACCAGAAAGATGAGCTATCTAAAAAGCAGGATGAAGTAACAAAAGATCTGGATAAAATGAAGCAGGAGATGGAAAATATTGCAGAGAAGATGAAAGAGTTTAAGGACATGCCAAAGGATAAGATGGATAAGCTTCAGGATGAATTTGACAAGCAGGAGAACCAGGAGTTATCCGAAGAGTCGAAGCAAAATATGGAGCAGAACCAGAAGCAGCAATCGATGAGCAAGCAGTCGCAGATCTCAAAGAACATGAAGCAGATGAAGCAGCAAATGGAACAGATGCAGCAGGCGATGCAGCAGGAGAACCAGATGCAGACATATACGGATATGATGAGGATACTTGAAAACATGATAACATTATCGAAGGAGGAGGAGGTTCTTAAAAAGGCATCAGAGCAAATGGATCAGAACTCGACATTATTTAATGAGAATGGAGAAAAGCAGGGGAGCGTTAAGCGAAGTCTTGATAAGATAACCCAGCAGTTAGGGGAATTAGCGCAGAAGACATTTGCGATAACGCCGGAGATGGGGAAGGCATTGGGTGATGCAGACAGGAGCATGCTGCAGTCAATAGATAACCTGGAAAAGAGGAACAGCAACATGTCGTCGAAGATGCAGGAGAATGCAATGGCATCAATAAATGAAGCAGCGAACCTGATGAAGGGGTCGATGGAATCGATGATGAAGGGAGGGGGGCAAGGAGGGGGGATGATGTCTTTAATGCAGCAACTTCAGCAAATGTCAGGTCAGCAAATGGGGCTTAATAATCTGACGCAGCAATTACAGCAGATGATGCAGGGGGAGGGAAAGCTAACGCCACAGCAACAGTCAGAGCTTCAAAGATTAGGTCAGCAGCAGGAATTAATCAAGAAATCATTAGATCAGCTGAACCAGGAGGCAAAGTTATCGGGTGAATCCAAACGTCTTCCATCGAACCTGGACAATATTTCGAAGCAGATGCAGGAGATAGTGACAGACATGAATTCAGCGAAACTTGATCAGGATCTTGTTCAGAAGCAGGAGCGGATTTTATCACGACTTCTTGATGCGCAGCGTTCGATTAATGAAAGGGATTATGAAAAGCAGAGGGAATCGAAACCGGGGAACACAATAGTCCGTGAATCTCCAGCGGATCTGAATTTATCATCGGAAAAGGGGAAAAATAAGATTAAGGATGAACTGAACAGAGCCGTTCAGGAAGGGTACAAAAAAGATTACGAGGAGCTTATCAGGAAATATTACGAATCACTCCAGGGGCGTAATATTAAGAATTAGTCATTATTGACTTTATAGACCACTCTATTTCCTACCAAAAAAAGGTTAGTGCATTTAATTGATACAGCCGGGAGTCTCAAAATATATCGGTTCATCCGGCAAATTTTAATTGATTTAATAGCAAAAACATTATATTTTCAGTACTTACACTTATGCATCACTTTGATACATATGAAATTAAATGAATACTACTAATAAAAAAGATACAGATCCTGATATACTTCAAAGTAAAGTTGATATAATCCTAGAGTTGGAAGAGGATCTTATATTTATACTTAACAGGGGGGGATTAATAACAAAAGTCAATTCTAATGGCCTTCAGATGCTGGAATTTAAAGAAGTTGATATATTGAATCATCATATTGTTGATTTAATAGCAACAAAGCATAAAGAAGAAGCGATGAAGGCATTTAACGATCTTATAGAGGGGAAACCGGAGCTAACATTTGAGGTCTCATTTTATTCATACCGGGGGAAAGAAATTCTATTTGATATAAATGCAAAACCTGTATATCAGAATGGTAAAATGAGTGAAATAATACTTGTAGGGAAGAACATAACACATTTAAGAGAAATAACAGATGAAATAGAAAATCTGAAGATAAAGCTAATAGAGGCAAACAGGCTAATATCAATTGAGCGGCAGAGGGCCAACCAGCGGAAGTCACTTCTTGATGAATTGAATAAGATGAAAAGCGAGTTTGTTTCCAATATATCTCATGAATTAAGGACGCCACTTGCATCGATAATCGGGTTTTCAGAAACGATAGATTCCGATCCAGATATGCCGGATGAAATGAAATCAGAATTTAATTCCACTATACTAAATGAAGGGAAAAGGCTTGCCCGTTTAATAAATGATATACTGGATATTTCAAAGCTTGAAGGGGGGAAAATTGAGATAGTAAAACTAAAGTTCGATGCAATAGAAATGCTAAATGAAGTTATCCAGGCACATATTAAAAGTGCTCAGGCTAAAAATATAGCGGTGACAAGTGATTTTCCGGAAGAAGAAATAATTATAGAGGGGGATAAAGAGAGAATAATACAGACGATGGGCAGACTGTTAAATAATGCAATAAAGTTTACCAATGAAAAGGGAAGAATTAAAATAATTGCAAAGAATTTATTTAATGAAATAGAAATAGTAATAAGCGATACAGGAATCGGAATTCCGGAAATAGATCTGCCGTATATATTTCAAAAGTTTTATCGTGTAAACAGGCCAGGAACTGAAATAGCGGGGACAGGATTAGGGCTGGTCTTTGTAAAACAGATAGTTGATCTGCACAAAGGATTTATCAGAGTACAAAGTGAAGCCGGCAAAGGGACAACTTTTGCGATTAAATTACCTAAAAAAAACTTATAAATAATAAAAAGGATTTAATGTGGGAAAATTAATTTTTATTGTAGATGACGAGCAAGCAATTTCCAAGCTTCTTGCGTTTTGGGTAAAAGATAAATGGAAATATGAAATTGAAGTTTTTGATAACGGGGAGGATATGCTGAGAAGACTTCAGGCGAGACCGGATTTAATACTGCTGGATATAATGATGCCGGGTCTTGATGGCATTGAAACTCTTAAACGGGTAAAGCAGTATGATGAAAACCTTCCGGTCATTATGGTAAGTGCTCAGGGAGTAATAGAGAGGGCGGTTGAATCACTAAAACTTGGAGCTTTTGATTATTTCACAAAGCCATTAGATACACAGCGCCTTGAGCCCTCTATAAAGAATGCAATAAAGCATTATGATCTTACGAAGGAAGTTGATAATCTAAGGGAGAATTTGAAGAAAGAATACAGTTTTGATAACATAATTTCTGCGGATGGGAAGATGCAGGATGTATTCAAGCTTGTAACGAAAGTTCTCAACAATGAAATTACGGTGTTAATATATGGCGAAAGCGGAACCGGGAAAGAACTAATTGCACGAGCTATACATTATAACGGGAGGCGGAAGGAGAAACCCTTTGTAGTAGTAAATTGTGCATCGATTCCGCGGGAACTTCTTGAAAGCGAATTATTTGGTCACGAGAGAGGTTCTTTTACAGGAGCGCACCAGAGGAAATTAGGGAAGTTTGAGATAGCCAATGAAGGGACGATATTTCTTGATGAAGTAGGTGAACTTGAAATGCTGCTTCAGGCAAAGCTATTGCGTGTTATACAGGAAAGAACATTTGAGAGAGTTGGAGGCACAGAAACAATAAAGACTGATGTAAGGATAATATCAGCTACCAACAGGGACCTGAAGCAGGCAGTTGATCACAAGGAATTCAGGGAGGATCTTTACTACAGGCTAAATTCATTTCCTATATTTATTCCCCCATTGCGGCACAGAAAAGGGGATATACTGATAATTGCATATCATTTTCTTGATGTTATGAACAAGAAATTAGGTAAAGATATTAAGGGGTTCACAAAGAAAGCCATAAAGCTGATTTATGATTATTCGTGGCCCGGGAATATAAGGGAGATGGAGAATACAATTGAAAGAAGCATAATCATATCCGAAACGAATATGATTGATGCAGATGATCTGCCGCCACATATAAAAAATGCCGAGGGGAAAGGGAATTATGAGTTAAGCGGAGCATTATTCAGCGATGATGATATAATTCCATTTGAGAAATTAAAAGAAGAATCTATAAAGCATGCGCTGAAGATAACAAACGGTAATATAGTTGAAGCTGCCAGAAAGCTGCAATTAGGCAGGGCCACAATATACAGGTTGATGGAAAAATATAATATTGAACTAAGAACGACGGAATGATACAAGAAGTTTACCAATTAAGAAAAACTTATGGATGATGATCATAAAAAATCGATCCTTATAATAGATGATGACCTAACAATAAGGAAATTAATTGGCCATCATCTCAAAGCAAATAATTATACAATATTTGAATCCTCCGGAGCAATGGGAGGATTCAAAATTCTTGAAGAAGAAAGTGTAGACCTGGTTTTATGCGATGTTACAATGGAAGAAATGGATGGATTTTTATTCTGTGAGAAGGTAAGAGAAAATGAAAAATACAGATCGATTCCATTCATATTTGTAACAGCCAAAACAAGTCAGGAAGATAAGGACAGAGCTTTTAAAGCAGGGGGGGATGATATTATAATAAAACCTTTCGATTCGCAGGACCTTATTATGAAAGTAGGTTTGCTTCTCAAATAACCGAGATTAATTCAGCTTAATACTTTTATTATACCGAGTTATTTTATCAGGATGAGTTTTTTAGAAGCGGAATACTTTCCATTCTGCAACCGATAGAAATAAACTCCGCCGGGAAGGGATTTATCAGGGATAAATTTAATTGTATGTGTGCCGTAATCCAATTCATTATTTATAAGGACAGCTTTTTCTCTTCCTAACAAATCATAAATTTTAAGAGAAGTAAATGATCTTTGGGGGATTGTAAAAGTAATATTTGTTTCAGGATTAAAGGGGTTGGGATAGTTCTGCAATAATTCAAAATCAGAGGGATACTTATTAGAATCGTTTGCACTTAAGATATTGAGACTCAAAATTTTAATCCATATCTGGTAAATACCTGAGAAATCATCCATCCATAAAGCATATAGTTTATTACCTGACGAAGTAAGGGCGATATGGTCTCCCTGGTAATTAGATGATCCTCCGGAAATCGGTTTTGGTTGGAATCTATGGTCAGAAACAACCTGTTCTTTCCAGGAGCTTCCCCCATCGGTAGATCTTGCCAGCCAGACTTCTGCTGAATCAGATGAAGTATTCCTGTCATCGTAAAAGAGAATATTTATTCCACCCGAGCTATCTACATCAATAGCGGGGAAATATTGGATCTTACCGTCATTCAGAGGATCCTGGTTGACTCTTATCCCAGCAGACCATGAATTACCGCCATCGGATGAATAATGCAGAATAATATCAGGATCGCTACCGGCAGGGGAATGGTTTATTTCGGTAGTAACTATATAAAGCCAGCCGCTGCGCGGACCATTTGAATTATCAATTGCCAACTGTGGAAGTCCATTAACGCGGATACCATTTTTAGAATGAAGGGTACCGAAGATGCCGTTAACATTAAAAATGGATTGGTTTACTGACCAGTTATCTCCGCCATCGGAGGAAAAAGCCAAACCAACGGAATCTTCAATAAAAGGAGCAACCCCAGATATATAAGCCCAGGAGATATAAACTTTTCCATCTTTACTTATTTTGACAAAACCGCCGGAACTTCTTTCTGCAGCATTATTGTTTATTAGTTTAGGAGCAATCCAGCTTTCACCGCTGTTAGTGGAATAAGAAAATGAGACAGGATTAGCCGGAATGGACTGATTTACCCATGCCGTATAGAGTTTGGAGTAATAAGGACTGGAATTGAAATTATCGATTGCAGATGATCCTTTATCCTCAGGCTGCTGGTCAGAAATTGTGTAAGCAGGTGTCCAGGTAAAACCGAGATCATTTGAATAGTGGCTATAAATACCAGCAAATAACTGGGGATTGCCTATATGAGTGATAATCAGCCGTTCATTTCTATCGATCATTAACTGAGGGCTTCCACCGTGGTTCAAAATTGACTGTCCTTTACAAGTATCAGAACCGTTCCATGTTAACCCTCCATTACCGGAGACATAAATACCTTCACTCGTAAATGTAGTAGCTGTGTTTATAGTTTTTGCGCTTACTGCAATAATGTTTGGATTTACGGGGTTTATGCTGATTACCGGTTCAGTCTGAGTTACAGGGCTTGGGAAAATGCGGAAGTTTTCCTGAGCATAATTCAATGAGCCAATCAGGGTTAAAGCAAGGAGAACAATACAAGAGTAGAAATTAAGATACATATTAGAGATTATAGCTAATATTTAATCCTGAATAAAAATTTCTTGGTTCTCCTGTCTCATAATATTGTCCATTAAAGTCATTTATATTAATGAATCCGGAGTACCTTTTATCAAAAATATTTCCTTCGCCAATATAAAGAACTGCATTAAAATTATTAAAGGAACAGTTCATTCCTGCCATCACATTAGCATAGAAATAGGAGGATGTTCTTTCAGAATTTTGATCATTAACCCACATTGAAGAGATATAATCGCAGTCCCACTGAAGAAGTCCCGAGATATTATCAGAGATTTCAAATTCATAGTTCAGGATAAAGTTTAAAATATTTCCCGGAACCGAAGGGACAAAATTCCCGGAATAATCGTCATTAGTGATTCCTAAAGGAGTATTTATCAAGGCCGGATAATTAAGGTATTTAAAATCAGTAATAGTATAATTAAGTGTAAGTTCCATACTTTTGAAGGGCTCACTTTTTAATCCTGCCTCTATTCCAAGTCTGTTAGTTTTAGCAGCATTGCGGAAATATGTAGTTTGATTGATAACAAAGGAAACAATTTCATTGCTTATAACATAATCGAAAAAAGTAAATTCAAATGAAAGTTTTCTCAGAAAATCCCGGTCAGGAGTAATTATATTTCCTTTTATACCAAATTCAAAGTTTTCAGATTTTTCAACATTGAGATCGGGATTTATTGAATATTTAATATTGCTTGATAATGGAGTGTTAGCAAGTTCAGAAAGCGCAGGGAAGTCAAATCCAATTCCATAGGAAGTATAAAGAGCAACAGAGGGAGAGAGTTTATAATTAAGAGCTATCTTAGGTGCGAATTTCTGAAATATTCTGTTAGTATCTGCAAACCCGAAAGGGATAGAAATATTTCTTTCATAAACATTACGGTCGAATCTTCCAGAAAGGAAAAGATCAAACATATCGGGTATGATATTAAAATGGTTTAACATATAAAATCCAACATTGCTAAGACTTTCAATGTATTCGTTTTGGACAGAGATTCCTTTATTCCCGAACATATTATCAAAATCAGAAACGGGGCCAGATTGGTAGGCATAATCCATTCCACAAGTAAAAACGTTATTCCGGCTGAATAATTCAGACCGGTTAGTGTATCTGATAAAGGAACCCAAAGAATATCTTGTGGAGATTATATAGTTCAGATTATCGGCACTTTCAAGTTCTTTTATACCGCCATAACCTGTAACCTCGATCTCATTTTTTTCCGCTTCATCAATTTCCATTTTATATTTTATTCCAATTCTTCCTTTCTTAGTGATCCTTTTAAAATCGAAGGAGATGGCCAAAGGGTTAGCCTGGAAAGGATCAGCGTCAAATTGATCTTTTGTAAGGGAACCGGGGAGTTTATTAAGACCGTTGACAAAATTACCAAGAATTGTGATTGTGCCCCGGCCTAAGTATCCTTCGTAGGCAGCATTTACGAGATGCTGATACTCATTGCTATGCTGCCGGTACCCGTCGAGATTCCGGTAATTATATGAAAGAAGGAATCGATTATTTTCATTTTTAAGTCCAAGTTTAAATCCATTCTGCCTATAACCAAACCTGCCGACCTGGTTAATTAATGCAGAATAATCATAGGGGAAGTAGAGATCAGAAACAAAATTAATTATACCGCCGGGAGAATTGGCATAAAGAGAGGAGAGATTTCCTTTAACAACTTCAACGGTCCCAAGAGAATTAAAATCGATATCATCTATTATTGTCTCACCATCGGGTTCAGATTCAGGTATCCCGTCCTGCAATATTTTAACTCCCCTGATACCGGAGTTAGAGCGGGTTCCAAAACCCCGGATAGATATTTTTAAATCCTGATTACCATACCGTGATTGCAGGAACAGGCCAGGTACATCGGTAAGAATATCCTTAGCTGACTCTTTAATTCCGTATAAAAGGTCCTCTTTATCAACGCGGAAAACTGAAAAGGGAAGGTCAATAATCTTCTCAACAGTTCTGGTTCCAAGGATAGTAACTTCCTGAATTTCATATTTCAGGCTGTCTTTTTCTCCCTTTTCCTGTGGTAAAATAGATGAAATGGAAAGGAAAATAAATGATAAGGTGAATAATAAAATTATCAGTTTATTATACATAGGGACGATTAATTATTCACCTAATATAATCTATTTTACAGTGGTATTTCCAGAAGTAATTTCGTCATGTCTGATTTCACCTCCTGTTTTACCTGTCCAGGATATAGCTAACATGCAAATAAATGAAACAATAAGGAAAAAATATTTAAACCATGAAGGAATAATCTCCTTATTTCTGAATAATCGTAAGGCAATTATAGCTGATAGCCCAAGAATCAGAATGATAATGAAAGAAATATATCCGAATGTTTCATGGTTCTCAATTGTATCGTTATTAACACCCGGCAAGAATGTCTTCAAATATTCTGATGACGGATCGCCGGTCAGGAAAACCGGAACGGTAATCAGTGCAGTGACAACAAACCACCATAGATATATTCTTACCAGATTTTCCTTTTTATAGATAACTGCATAGCCCATAAGGAAGAATAGTACGATTGTTCCAAAAATCGGGATATGGTTAAGCATTAAATGAAGATGTGTGAGGAGCATGTTATTATCCTTTATAATTATATTAAAAATCCCTCTTCCTTAAAGGGAGAGGGATTAAGTTATCAGAATCTGAGTCTTAAACCTGCGAAATATTCCGAACCGGCACCGGCCTGATAAGAATTACCGCTTGGATCTGGTTCTGAAAAAGCCACATATTTGACATTACCAAGATTTCTTCCACTTAAGCTAACCTCAATAGGAATACTCTTTATTGGCAGTTTATAAATTATACGTGCATGAAGAAGAGTATATGCGGGGACAGCTTCAGATTCAATATTAGCACCGTCGATATATGCTTTGCTATAAGTTTCAGCGCTTACACCGGCAGATAATCCAGGGATAAAAGTATACTGGAGATCAACATATAACTGATGCATGGGCGAATTGGGTAAATAATTACCATCACTAATATATCGTAAATCTGTAGGATCGTCCATTACAATTTGAATTGGGCTGGAATTAGTATACTTGAAGTTTGAATAAGTATAAGCTACCTGGAATTCCAAATCTTTAACAGGGAAATACGCGCCATAAAATTCGAGACCTATTCTACGTGTAGAACCTACGTTTTTGTAAAAGTCCATAAGATCTCTGCCAGGAACCGGAATCCTGAAACGATCGAAATCATTGTTTGTAGTTTCATAAAATCCGGAAAGATCATAATACAAGTTGTTATTCAATAAAGCGCCTCTTAAACCGAGATCATAACTATTGGATGTAGCAAAAGTAAGGCTTTTATTAAAACCGCCCCATGAATTAGGATTATTTAACAGTTCATCGGTAGCCGGAGGAAGGAATCCCTGTCCCCAATTAGCAAAGAAATTAATTTCTTTCATTGGGGAATAGGTAACACCTATGCGTCCCGTAGCTCTGTTAAAATCAGCACTACCGTTAACAGAATCATTAATTGCATCAGTAAGTTCATTATGAATTTTATCATACCTTATGCTAAGCATGGCGCTCCATTCTTTTCCGAAGTCAATTTTATCAGATAAGAAAAGTCCCAAACCGGTTTGTTTAATTTTTTGTAAGGCCTCTATGGAATCAGCGACTCCTCTTGACAGTTGATCGAAATGGGCAACGTTGTGCTGGTCCATGTTTTGTCCGCTCAGATCGATACCTGCGCTGATAGTATTTTTATAAAAACCATCTGCTGAGCCAAATCCAAGGTCATATTGAACAGAAGCACCGGGAGTAGTAAGAGTTTCAATATTATATGAACCGTTGGAAGATTCCGTAAAAGTTCCTCTTTTTACATATCCATCAAACCGAACGTCCTGGTTTTCTGCAAATTTAATGATGCCAGTAAGTCCTGTAGTAATACGGCTGGTTTCAATATATTCATTATCCTGAAAAGAAGCACCATTCGGGATTTTGGGATCCAAGGTATAAAGAGAATCATTAACGCCTTCCGGATTTTCATGATACATATCTGTATAAGTAAAAAGAGGGGTTAATGTAACATTTTCAGAAGGTGTGTAAGTCATTTTCCCGGAGACAAAATTTCCCCAGAAATGTTCATGCTGTCTGTAACCATCTCCCATAGTACGGGAAAAGTTGACTAAATAATTAGTATTGTTTGATTCTCCACCAAATTTTCCTGCAGCTTTCCAGAAACCATTTGAACCACCAGTTCCGAAAACTTCGCCGAAGAGGGGGACATGAGGAGCATTCTGTGTTGTAACACTAATAATTCCACCAGAAGCAGAGCCGCCGAAGAGAGCGGCAGCAGAACCTCTGAGGACTTCAATTTTTTCAACATTATTAAAATCGATGTTAAAAAAGTCCGGGACAAAACCAGTAGGATCGTTCATTGGAATACCGTCAACCAAAACATTTATTCCACGAGTACCTCTTTCGGTTAATATTCCCTGTCCTCTTATGGAGACATGAATTCTTTCAGCATCGGATTGATTATCTACTTTAAGTCCCGGTACAAGTTTTACAGCTTCATCGAGAGATATTGTGCGGGGTATTTCATTTAATATATCAGTCCCGATAATACTTGTTGCAAAAGGGATTTCGTTTAGAGGAGCATTCATCCGGGGTGCAGTGATTTGAATATCGGATGGGTATTTAAATGAGAGTGTATCTTTTTGCTGTGCATTCATAAAATTAACGAAAGACAAAGCAAGCAAAATTATTATAAATAAATTCTTCATATCAGTATATTTTTAATTTAATAATTGAGTATAAAAACTTCTTCAACAGAAGAAGACTATAAGCGTCTCTATAATTATATTAAAGAGAAGTGAATACAGGTTATTATACTAATTGCCTGGGCGGAGGGGTTAATTGATCCTGCCAGACGGACCGATAATGGAAGCTTAGATATTGAATTGAGGAAATGGCATTTGTGTGTTTAATGATAATATTATTCTGTAAAATTGCAGCAGCGATCAATGAGAAAAAAAATCTTGCATTATTGTGTGCTGTTTTATCTTTATTATCATCGAAATGGCCGTTATAATTTTTTATAAGCAAATCTTCTTTTTCATCATTCAGGCAGTAAAAAAGATAATATTTACTTGTTTCAACTTTCTTAACTACGTCAAACATTGCTCCTTTGTATTCAAGTTCAGTTTTATCATTCCATTCGGATGGTGAGATATCCTTTTTCAGAAATTTTATACATGTAAGCTTTTCCGACGGGAGTATTTGCGAAATTTTGTAGAGCATTTCTCTTTTAATATCCTGTTGAATCTGCCAGAAAAGAATAATATATCCTGCTGAATTCAAAAAGATCAGAAATGCCAGTATTATGCAAAAGTATTTTTTCAAATTTACGCTCTATTCCGATTTAGCCGGCGGTTCAGGTTTGTTTTTCGGTTTAGGACGTACAGGTTCTTTAGATTTATCCTTAAATGTTTTATCCTTATAATCTGTTTGGTAAAAACCAGACCCTTTAAAAATCGGAGTGGATCCTGCGCTAATTAATTTCTTAACATCACCACCGCATTTAGGGCATACTATAACAGGATGAGCGTTCATTGAGTGGAATACTTCAAAAACATTTCCGCATTTTTTACATTTATACTCGTATGTAGGCATTTTTAATTCTTTATATTAAATTTTTCGTACCAAAACATAATGAAAAAAACCTTTTTTTTCTATAAATTGTGACATATCATATTTATAAAACCGTAAAAGAAAAGATTTATTGTGAAAAGACTACTTTTTCTCTTTCTGTTATTATTGCTCATTCCGGGATGTTTAAATTATATTCAAGATGTAAACATTTATCCTGATGGCTCAGGGATAATGAAAATAAATTACTGGATGAAAACCCCCGATACTTCAAGCATAAAAACATTAGGCAAAATAGGCATATTTAATAAGGATTCAATAAAAAGTGAATTTTCATCGCCATATACTAAAATTAAGGAAGTCAGGGTGTATTCAGATACTACGGACAGCACTATGCATTCTGTCATTGACTTTTCCTTTACACATATAGATTCACTTAATAATACAAAGGTCTTTGCTGATGCCCATTTTTCATTTAAAGACGGGGCGGCAGGTCAAAAAATATTTTCACAATTCATCCCTCCAATTGCTACCGGATGGGGAATAGACGGAAGTAGTTTTAAGATTCAATATAAGTATACTTTTTCGGGAGAAGTAGTTCAACATAACGCTCAGAAACAGGAAAAGAAAACACTGATTTGGAACTATAATCTATCTGAAATAGGGAGCGGGAAAACAATTTCAGTTACTTTTATTCCCTATAAAATAAAGGAAACCCCATATTGGATTTATATGATATCCGGGATTGTTCTTATTATCGTGATTATTTTCCTATTTAAGAAGAAGAAAGATTAAACTTCTTTTGCAAATATTTGGATTTGAGATCCGTATATAATAAGATATAAAAGGGGATATATTCTATTATAAGAACCCACCAGTATTCCTGCCAGACCTTGCCTAAAGGTGTGAAATTGGAAAAATTGGATGTAAATAATAAACTGAATACGGAATAAAAGTTTATTACCGGATTTATTGAAGCAATCCATCCAAGGTACCACGGATAAAGCGTAGTAGCAAAAATTACATAAGATAACAATATTCCGAAAGTTCCATTAATAAAATCTTTATACCTGAATGAAATAGCAGCTATAGCTATTACCAGAGAAAAACCGCATAAGATTCTTGCCAGATTTTGGTTAAAAATTGCTTTGAATAAATTGAATGCTGACCCGTTAAACTCCCACCTTGTAAGATATGTTGCTAAGGTATTTTTTATAGCCAGGTCGCTTGTTAGGAAAGGAACATAACAGCATATTGTAATGATTAAAAAAATCAAAGTGAACGGGATAAGTTTTTTAATCCCTATTTTCTTAAATAGAAGTGGAAATAAGATTATGGGATAAAATTTCACTAAAAAGGAAACAGCATAAAAAATAGCCGAGATTTTATAGTTTCCTTTTTCAATATAATACAGGAATAAAATAAAAAAGGCAATTCCCGCAGCATCTATGTGTGTATTTATAAAATACTCCATTACCGGAATGGGAAGCCAGGCATACAATATTAAATAATCCGGATTTTTCCCTTTTAATTTCAGAAGTTTAAGCAGAAATATCATTGTAATTATTTCACAGAAAAGATAAACTATTTTCAGCCCCCATACAGAATCACCTGAAAGCAAAAAGCCCAATAAAAAAGTAAACTGTGCAAATGGGGGATAAATGGAAGTCATATTCTTGAATCCAACCTTTTCCCAAACTGATGAATGATATTGATTCAATTGTTGAGCGTTCGGTGGAACCTGGTAAGGGTTTATTCCATGAGTTACTATTTTTCCCTCCCATATATACCTGTAAACATCCGGGGAAGTTGTAGGAGCAGCAGGGAAAAGTGTAATCCGGAAAACTATCCCTGTGATTATTAAAAACATCGGGACATTGAGCAGGGGGGTAAATTGTTTATTGCCGGAAGGTTGTTTTGCTTTAATTATAAAAAATGCCAGAGAAAAAAGAAGGAATACTTCCAGGTAAGTGAAAATGTATAATGGCATACTTCCTTTGCCATTAAAAATATCGAAAGAAATCAAGAGCAGCTCGATCACGACTGCAAAAAAAACTAAAAGGAAATACTTCTGTTTTGAAAAATGTATCAATTATTTAATCAATTAAAAAGATCCCAGGCAATTCCGAACCGTAGGTTTCTACCTAAAGCAGGATAATAAGGTACAAGATAATATTTTTCATCTAACAGGTTTTCCCAGGAGAAATAAACAGTTGCTGCTTTTCTAATTCTCCCTGCCAGTGTAAAGTCAATTGTATATGCAGAATTATTTTCGAAAGCTGATCCTGCAGCGGTTAAATATTTTGTTTTGCCAATATAAGTGTAGACAAATCCGCCTTTCAGATTTAGGTTTGACGAAAATAAACTATCACTTATAAAAAGACCAGATCTTGAATATAATTCCGGGATGCCTGTTAATCCATTGGATTTAGTGGAATTCTCCATATAATCGCCGGTATAATATGAAGAGTTATTTTCAAACGACATTATCCAAAACTTGTATTTTATTTTAATTCCTAAGCCCCTGACATCCAGATTATCATATAGCATGGGATCCGGCTGCATATCAGACAGCAGAAGATAAGGATAATTCACACTGCCCGACTCATTATTATAGGCAGCATTATTCCGGGCAAAGAAGGTTAATTTCAGATAGAGATTATCAGTTGAACCAATGGCAGAAACTTCACCGGTCCCGAAATAGTTATTGCTATAATAGTCCTTCAGGAAAGAATATCCCATATAAAAAGATAAATTATCATTCGCTTTGATATTAAGGTCTATTCCTGCACCTTTCGATTCTCTGTTAATATTAAAATTATTCAGCATTTCATTCTGCATGGACGAATACTTATAAAACAGAGAAGCTTTAATTTGATCAGAAATATTTATACCTGCTATTCCGGCTAACGAGAACAGTCCCAATTTATATGAATACTGATAATCGGAACCGGGTAGAACCGGTAGGGAGTTAAATTCAAAATCAGAATGGTTATAATCTGCAATTAAATTAAGGCTATAAATATCTTCATAGTATTTTTGGTTAAAAGTTATTCCATACAGCTTACTGTTAGTTTTCTGGTAATAATTTGAGTTGTCATTTATATTATTTAAGCTTTGACCATCAAACTTATAGTAAAGATTCAAATCTGTGCCGGCATGTGTTATCGGAGTTGCTAAAAGCCGGAGATTAAAACTATGCTGATTAACATCCATATCCGTTATTTGATTTACTACAGGCGCTGCTATTTCATCAAACAAGTAATTATTAATATTTACCCCGAGTAATTGAAGTGAGTCTACGTTTACTCCACCATTCAGAGCCTTATAAATTTTATTATATGAGTATGTGCCGGTAATATTAAGCGAATTAGAAAGCAGGTATTTCAATCTTGCAGTAACCTGCCATGAGCTGAAGTCAGAATTTGTAAACCGTTTATCAAGTTTCCTGTTTGTAATATCCAGAAAACCGATTAATCTTTTATATAGAACTGAATTAAAAATACCGTCCAACATTGCCTCTCCAAATGCTCCCTGGTAATATTTAATCCTTGTATAGGGGCTCACGGAGATGAAATCCTTTGAAATGAAATTTACGGCTCCTGGTTTATTATAACTTCCGTATAAAAATCCGCGGGGCGATGGTATTATTTCTATTGAATCCAGAGTTTCGGATTGCAGGTAATTCAGATCATAAAAAATATAAGGATTACTGTTAAGTGAAATTCCATCTTTAAGGTAATCTGTCCTATATGGTGATAAACCATATAAATATAGTTTATCAGGGAATCCCAGGTTACCTGTTTCTGACAAGTAACTAAATTCAAATAATTTTAGTAAATCAGGTGTGTATCTGTAATCATTTTTCTGAAGGTCATCCTTGCTTAGAATATATCCGGTATTTGAAATCGGGGACTCATAAATAGGACTAATAGTGTCACCCCTGGCAATATTCTTTGATTTGCTTAATAATCCAAGGCTATCGCGAACTGAACTGCTGTCAATTGATTTATTTAATTTCGTTCCTGTAGAATCCTTTGAGAGAAATTCAGATTTTATGTGAACAGTGTCCGGGCCCTTCCTGATTGAGGTCGAATCAAATTGTACGGCAGATTCTTTATTCTTGTCATTTTCAGAATTATAACTGACCCTAGGGAATGCGCTTACCTGCAGAATAAATAATATAAATAGGGGAAAACTCTTAATCATTAAATTGTATAACTAAATAAGGTATACCGAAAATATATAAATTATAGTAAAGCTACAAAGAAAGGAGACATAATAGCACATTATAAGCCATCAATAGGGTGAATATGGCATTTATCCAAAAAAAATATTAAAATAATGGCATAAAGTTGAATAAAATGTTTGTTTAATATTAAAAAATTTTTAAATTTGATCTTGAATTACTAACCAATAACAAGGAGGTTATATATGGCCGCTGCTAGACCAATGACAAAATCACAAATAGTCGATCATTTGGCAAAAAAGACCGACCAGACAAAGAAGCTTGCTGTTCAATTTCTGGAAGAACTTGTTTCTTTAGCACACAAGGAAGCAAAAAAATCTTTTGTAATTCCTGGCTTAGGTAAATTAGTTTTGGTTCAACGCAAAAAAAGAATGGGCAGAAACCCTGCTACAGGCGCAACCATGTTAATTCCAGCAAAGAAAGTATTGAAATTCAGAATTGCTAAAGCTGCAAAAGATGCAGTCCTGGGTTCTAAGTAATCCTGCAATTCCAAAATTGTTGAAAGCCCGTTATTATTAACGGGCTTTTTTTTAGATATAATCCTATACTCTTCATACCCACAGAATACCCACAGAATACTCATAGATATTCGCAATCGAAGGAAGTTCTATTACTTCTGTTTGTAAAATTATCTGGTAGGAGGTTCCATCCCTTTCATCGATTCAATCTGATTTTCTTCATAGAAATCATCTAAATCTGTAGTGAGATGGAAATTGTTTTTAGATACAATCGAATAAAATTTCTCCACTATTTTCCCGCTTTCAGTGTTTTTGTTTTCCCGGATATAATCTGAATATACATTTTTAATCTCCGGGAGGAGGTTTTCATCAATTGCTACCGGGGAGTTATCCAAACCGGTAATAAAAGTATTCAGATACAAATGATATGAGAATTTTGCTTCAGCCGAGAGGGGGGATGCAGGAAATTTGTTCAAGTAATTCTCCCATGTGACAATCCGGTCGCCAAGAGATTTGAATGATATAAGAAGTTTTGAATTTTCAGAAAATCCTTCGTCCAGTTCCTTACTCCTGATAAGAAGGAATTCCTTGATACTCTGAGTAACATAGTCCTTAAAATTATTATAAAGAAAATTTGGTTGCTCGTCTATATAGTATCCCCCTTCTGTTTTGGATAGCCGTAATCCATTTTTATCTAATTCTTTTTTAAGTTGCAGGACTTCAGGGTCATCGTTTTTATTACTATTTAATTTATTTACGAGGTTCTGGTTATTCCAGAATATTTGATAATAGCTATTAATCACATCATAAAAGAAACCCCTGTAATCTATAAAAGCAGAATCCTTTATCTCAGGTGTTACATTTGAAAAGTTATTCCTATAATTATCCAGGGCCTGGGATATTGATGAAAGATCGCTCTTGTGGAGTTTTTCCAGATTTTCCCGGAAGGAAGCTAATAGACTTTCAGGGGATTTGCTATTATGGCTGCATCCGAAAAAAAACTGGATAGTGATTATTATGAATAATAATATAATTGGCTTTTTCATCGGTTTTGTTAGCTTATTTATTAAGGGAACTTAGTGCTTTTTTGATTAACTCTTCCAGCGCAACTTTCGGTTCAGTTGTCAGGATATCCCACACTACCTTTTCAGCAAGTTTATTGTTGTATCCGAGTGTTGATAATGCCATGACAGCTTCATTTTTAATACTGAATGGAATTTCAACTTCGCTATCTCCTCTTACCTGATCAACTTTATTCTTGAGCTCCAGAATAAGTCGTTCTGCAGTTTTTCTTCCTATCCCCGGCACAGCTGAGATGCGGGAAATATCTGCCTGAAGGATAGCATTTTTAAGATCATCTATTTGTATCCCACTCAATATACCTAGTGCAATTTTCGGTCCCACCCCGCTTACTGAAATCAATAATTCAAACATTATCTTTTCGGATTCGGAATGAAATCCGAATAACGTGATGGAATCCTCCTTCACATGAGTATGAATAAAAAGAGAAACACTTTTCTGGTCGGATATCTTCTCAAATGTTGTAATTGAAATATTACAAAGATACCCTACACCATTCACATCAATAAGCAATTGAGTTGGTTTTGCTGATATCAAGTTACCTTTAAGAAATCCAATCATAATAATCAGTTTTGAATTATTCTTTGTGGAAATGCTTCAATAAAATCTTTCCAACTTTTTCCTTTCCTATCCGGGGTTTTAAGCCTAAATGCATGACATAATGCCACAGCCAGGGCATCTGATTCATCAAAGCGCATTTTTACATTCTTTAAATTAAGGAGAGTTGAGATCATAAAAAACACCTGTTCTTTTGAAGCTGCTCCGTTTCCTACAACTGATTTTTTTATCTCCCTTGGTGAATATTCATTTGTAGGCAAATTATTATGAACAGCAGCCAAAAGAGATACCCCTCTGGCATATCCTATTTTCATTGCTGACTGAACATTCTTTCCATAAAAAGCCGTTTCTATTGCAAACTCGTCTGGTTTGTAAGTCTTAATGATTCTGTCCAATTCGTCATAAATAATTTCAAGTTTCTGAGGGAGTGATTTAGCGGAGGGAAGTTTAATCAGGCCATGAAATACATTTGTAAAAGTATTCTTATCATGATTAATTATTCCATATCCGGCAAAGATGGTACCGGGATCTACACCGAGTATTATCAATTATTACAGGCCTTAAAATTTAAAGTTATTATTCTTCTAATCCTGAAAGTCGGCATTAGTGAAAACATTCTGAACATCATCGTTATCTTCTAAGGTTTCGATTAACCGGATAACCTTTTCAGCATCCTCACCTTTAATCGGAATATTATTCTTAGCAACCCATTGAAGAGATGCGTTCTCGACTGTAATTTTCTTATCGAGCAGGGCTTTTCTAACAGTTTCAAAGCTTTCAATTGAAGTTTGAACTTCAAAAAAATCCTCTTCAGTCTGCATATCATCAGCTCCGGCATCCAATATTATCTCCATAATCTCATCTTCAGTCTTGCCCTGATTTGGAATAGTGATAACCCCTTTTTTATTGAACATCCATGCAACTGAGCCGCTCTCACCCATACCGCCGCCATGTTTGCTGAAAATGTGCCTTACTTCGGCTACAGTCCTGTTCTTATTGTCAGTCGCAACATCAACAATTATAGCGATACCTGCAGGCGCATATCCTTCATAGGTAAGTTCTGAATATACTTGTCCCTCAAGTTCACCGGTTGCCTTTTTAACAGCCCTCTCGATGTTATCGGCGGGCATATTTGCAGCCTTCGCATTATCAATTGCAAGTCTTAATCTCGGATTTCCTGCAGGATCCCCGCCTCCTTCTCTTGCTGCAATTGTAATTTCCTTAATTAATTTAGTAAAAGCTTTTCCTCTTTTAGAGTCAATTACAGCTTTCTTTCTTTTGGTTGTAGCCCATTTTGAATGACCAGACATTAGATTAGCTCCAGATTAGTTTCTTTTATTTTAATATCCTTAAACCTGAGTTGCGGAAAAGATAATCCGTTTCTATTAGATTTATCAATTTGGTATACCACATCTGCTTTATAATTCATTTTCATCATCTCATCATAATATTCGGCCATATTAAATCCTATACATTCAAATACTTTATCGGAACCGTTTTGCTTTAACGTAACCACCAGGTGGTTTGAACCTACTATTCTAGGTTTACCTTCAATTTCAACATTCTCAGAAATAAAAACAGGTCTCGTATTCCCGGGACCAAAAGGAGCGAACTGGTCAATAATTCTTAAAAACTTAGGAGTTATTTCCGAAAATTTTAGCTTAGAATCAATTGTAATTTCCGGGGCCAGATCTTCTTCCGTAATAGTTTCTTTTGCAATCTGATTGAATTTGAATTTAAATTCAGTCAGTTTATCCATTTCAACTGCTAATCCGGCAGCAGCCTGGTGTCCGCCAAAATGAATCAAAAGATCCTCACATTTCTTTAAAGCATCATATATATTAAAATTTGAAATACTTCTTGCAGAGCCTTTAGCCACTCCTCCAGCTGTAGTAAGAATAATAGTAGGACGGTAATATTTTTCAACCAATCGCGAAGCAACAATACCAATTACACCTGCATGCCATGATTCCTGGTGAAGTATAATAGCAGTATCAGACGTAAGATCTATTGAATTCTCCACTATCTCCTGTGCCATTAAGAAGGTGTCTTCATCAATTTTTCTCCGTTGATAGTTCTCTGTCTCCAGAACCTGGGCAAGTTTAAAAGCTTCATTCTTGTCATGAGTTATTAATAATTCAACTGCCCGTTCTGCATCTCCCATACGTCCGACAGCATTTATACGTGGAGCAATTGAAAATATAACTTGTCCTGAAGTAAGTTCCCCGGGATGCATATTGCTACTTTCAATAAGTGCCAGTATTCCCGGGCGCGGGTTAGAGTTAATCTGTTCCAGGCCCTCTTTTACTAAAACCCTGTTTTCACCAATCAAAGGGACAATATCTGCAGCGCCAGCAAGTGCTACAAGATCAAGGTATTTCAAAGGGAGTTCTCTTTTACCTATTCGTTCACTAACACCTTGAGCCAACTTGAAGGCAACTCCAGCTCCCGACAAATATGCAAAAGGATAACTGCAGCCGGGTTTTATCGGATCAAGTACAGCAAAGGCATTAGGGATTTTTTCTTTGGGATGGTGATGATCACAGATAATCAAATCCATCCCCAAGCTTGTTGCATATTCGGTTTCATCAACAGCAGTAATTCCGCAATCGACAGAAATAATCAGTGATGTATTCCTGCTTTTTGCATAATCGATACCGGTATTATTAATACCATATCCATCAGTTAATCTTTTGGGGATATAAAATTCTACTTTTGCGCCTAATTCTTTAAGGAAAAGATATAAAAGAGCAGTCGAGCATGTCCCATCTACATCATAATCTCCATACACCATTATTAATTGATTTTCTGTGAGAGCTTTAATTACCCGATAGGTGGCACTTTCCATTCCGTTCATAAGGAACGGATCATGTAATGAATCTAGAGATGGCCGGAAAAAATATTTTGCTTGAGAGAAATTGGTTATGTCCCTCTGAATAAGAAGGCGGGCCAGAATTTCAGAAACATTTAATGAGTCTGCTAAAGATTTAACAGTATAATCATCGTAAACTTCTCTTATTTTCCAGCGTTTTTTCGTCATATAATTATAAATAGAACAAAGTTCATACCTGTAAGCCGAATCCTGTAATCCTGCAAAGCAGGACGGCAATTATTTGTCTAGGCTAGGGATTACTCCAAAGCTCCAGCGGTCTACCCGGAAACCATTTAAAGCGAACAACTTTATCTCAATGTTTGACCATGAGAAGGTTTCCCTATTTAACCTTGCTTCGAGCGGGGTTTACCTGGACCCGTAATGTTACCATTACAGCGGTAGGCTCTTACCCTGCCATTTCACCCTTACCCCATTACTGAGGCGGTATATTTTCTGTGGCACTTTCCGTAGTTGCATAATTGATTATACAACCCCCGGGCGTTACCCGGCGCTCTGTTCTATGAAGTTCGGACTTTCCTCTTCATATAAATACGAAGCAATTGCCCGGTATGAACTATTATTAAAATTTTTGTCTGCGTAACCGCAGACCGGTATTGTTGGTTAAAAACAATTTATTTAATTGAATTAAATATAATAAATTGCTTCTGTTAAATCAGTATTTGACGAATTAATCTTCTGTAATTCCTGCTACTTCCGGAGAAACCAGTATCCTCCCGCAATATTCGCAAAAGAAAAGTTTGTTATTTCGTCTTATCTCCAATTGTCTCTGGGCAGGGACAATATTATGGCATCCGGAACATGCTGATCTTTTAATTGTAACTACTGCTTTTCCCTTGGCCTTCCTGATTCTCATATAAGCAGAGTAATCCATCTTTTTAGTCTGGTCTTCAATAATTTTCCGCTGTTCCCTTAATTTAGCCTCTTCTTTCTCATTATTTTTAATAATCTCTTTTAGATCGGTTTCCTTAATTTTAAGATCTTCACTATACTCATTAAGTTGAGGAGTAATTGCTTCAATTTCATCAGCTAATTTTTTACTAACATCTGCTAAAGAATCATTATCGGTCTCAAGTTTTTTAATCTGTTCTTCGGAATGATCGATTTCTTTAGTAAGAGCATCATATTCTTTATTGTTTCTTACATTATACAGCTGTGCTTTGAATTTCTTTTGGTTAATTTTGAGCTTCTCAACTTCCTCTTCGTTCTCTTTCCTTTTCTCAAGGGAATTTTCTCTTTGTTCTTCCTTTTCTTCAGTTTCTTTTTTAATCTCATTTATCTTTGCTCTGAGAGATTCGACAGCAACAGGAAGATCTCCACGAAGTTCGTCTAATTCATCTAACTTTTCATCTACAATCTGCAGCTCATATAATGTTTTTATTCTACTAATCAATTTATTTCTCCTTAGTTATTATAAAAAATCACCGGGTTCGTTGAACCACTATATAAATAAACTTTGATATCGTTATTATTATTTAACTGTAATGTTATTCTTTTTTTAATTTCTTTTAGTGAAAATATTTCTGTTTCATAATGCCCAGCATCGATTAGTAAAATCTCTCCTTTGGCTTCCTGGAAAGAATGGTATTTTATATCTGCTGTTATATAGGCGTCGCAATTTTGGGCAACCGCATCATTGAAATATTCGCTGCCTGAACCGCCGCAAACAGCTACTTTCCTGATCTTTTTCTTATTCCCATTTGTATATCGGAAATTTGTTATTTGAAGCCTGTTCTTAACATGACTAAGAAATTCATTAAGATTATACTCCTTGTCCAGATATCCAATTGCACCTATTCCGTAGTTTACATTTGGATTATCAAGAGGAACAACGTCATATGCAACCTCTTCATATGGGTGGACTTTTTTTATTTCCGAAATAACTTTATTTAATTTCCACCGGTCAAGCAATACTTCCAGTTTAATTTCATTAAAGGAATTAAAGATTTCATTTTCCTCTATTGCAGGATTTGTATTTTCAGAACCATGGAATGAACCATTACCTCTGGTACTAAAGCTGCATTTAGTATAATCTCCTATTATACCTCCGCCAGCATTAAAAATTGCATTAGCAACTGCATCACAATAGTTTTCGGGGACAAACACAGAAAGCTTGTATTGGTTGGATTTTAGATTTGCAAGAAAATTAATATCACGGAGTTCCAGAATTCTGGCTAATTGGTAACTGACACCTTCTTTGGTATAATCCAGGTTAGTATGGGCGGAATACAGTACCATATCATGTTTTATAAGATTTTGTATCAGTCTGGAATTCCTGTCCTTGGCAATATCGATCTTTTTCAGAGGCGAAAAAAAGAAAGGATGATGAGATATAATTAAATTACATTTTTTCTTCAATGCTTCATTAACAACATTATCATTAATTTCAAGGCATACAAGTATATTCAAAATTCGCTTTTCTGTATCTCCGATTTGCAAACCTGAATTGTCTTTTTGCCATGCAATTTCCCGGGGCGCCCAACTTTCAATATTTTTTATTATTTCAATACACTTCATATAAAAAAAAATGCACTTCTTTTAATTGGAAGTGCATCTTTAGGAAATTTTAGTTTTTGATATTCCGTAGTCGGAACTTATATCTTTTTTCAGGTATTTTAATTTTTTAATCTTCTTTACCATTTTTAAGTTAACAAATATAGTCTAAAGGGTATAAAATTTCAAATTTTAAAGAAAATATTAATAAAATTTAATTATTTTATTATAAATTAGGCTCTTGCCAGTCATTATTTTCCCTGATTATTTTAATTAATGTATTTACAGCATTATCGGCAGGAATGTTCCTTTTAACAACATCTTTTCCTTTATATAATGTAATTTTATCTGTTCCTGAACCAACATAACCATAATCTGCATCAGCCATTTCGCCTGGACCATTTACAATACACCCCATAATAGCAATTTTTAATCCTTTAAGGTGTTCAGTTCTTTTTCTAATAATTTCTGTCGTTTCCTTGAGGTCAAACAATGTCCTGCCACAGGATGGGCATGCAATATATTCAGTTTTAGAGATCCTAGTCCTTGCCGCTTGTAAAATTCCAAAAAGTATTCTATTGATTATTTTTTCCGATGACACTTCCTTTTGCAGAAAACTCTTAATATGTACATTATCTGGCACTTTTTCTTTTGTAAATGAGCAATTTGCCCAAACCCCATCACCAAATCCTTCAATAAGTAAGGAACCAAAATCAATCGATGAACTTAATCTAAACTCATCAAGCGTTATTTGAGTGTAATTCCTTTTAATTATTACAGGATTCGTGATATTCTGCTGCAATAATTCACAAAATGCCCTTCTTTGCTCCATTATAGAATAAAAATGCCTAGACTCAAGAATGATAACCGCATTTTCCTCAAACTTTAATTTTGTCAAGAGATTTTCATCCAGATCTTCTGATCTTAACAAAAAGAATTTAATTTCGGTAGAAAATTCATAATTGTTACGATATTCCTTTGCGGTTATTAAAGGAAACGATCCAGTCCGATTATTCTTCCAGGTAGGATAATTATATACAGTTAATAATCCGGAAGGCAATTCGAATTCGGGAATAATGTCCCCGAGGAATATTAAATCAGCAGCAGTGTCATTCATTTTCCATTTATCTGATGCTGCGTCGTAGAAATATCCGATATCAGAAAGGTCATCAACTGATAAAGATTTTCTGCTGCTAAAATCAGCTGCAACTTTTGGCACATTAGCGCCGCCAATGCCCGATATTTCATTAGATCTTCTCTTAGTATAATCATATGGATTATAAGGAAGGATTTCCAAGGGTTTTATATCCCGAGGAGTCTCCGGGATTTTATATCTACTGACAAGTGAAATTGCAACCGGTGCTTCAAATTCAGGATCTTCGGTTAGTGATACCCGGACAGTATCTCCAATACCGTCTTCCAATAAAGTTCCGATTCCTACAGCAGATTTTATCCGTCCGTCTTCGCCGCCGCCAGCTTCTGTAACTCCCAGATGAAGAGGGTAATACATATTCTCATCTTCCATTTTCTGAATAAGCAGGCGGTAGGCCTGTATCATTACTTTGGGGTTACTGGATTTCATTGAAAGGACAATATTATGGTAACTTTCATCTTCACATATTCTTAAAAACTCCAATGCGGATTCAACCATACCAAGCGGTGAATCTCCATAACGGCTCATAATTCTATCAGAGAGAGAACCATGATTAGTGCCGATCCGCATAGCTGTTCCATATTCTTTACAAATCTTGACCAGCGGAGTAAATTTTTGACGTATTCTTTCCAACTCCAAATCATATTCCGCATCGGTGTAATCAATGTTCTGAAATTTCTTTTTATCAGCATAATTACCAGGATTAATGCGTACTTTTTCGACAATTCTTGCAGCTTTTTCTGCAGCATTGGGAGTGTAGTGAATGTCGGCTATAAGTGGAACTTTATAACCCCTTCTTCCAAGTTCATTTTTTATGTTAAGGAGGTTTTCCGCCTCAAGGATGCTTGGTGCAGTAATCCTCACATAATCACATCCGGCATCAACCATTCGTATTGTTTGTTCAACCGTAGCAGTTGTGTCCATAGTATCTGTAGTAGTCATCGACTGAATACGGATTGGATTACTGCCGCCTAAAGGAATTTCCCCTATGAAAACTTCTCTGGTCTTATATCTTGAATATTTGGTTAAACTGTTACAATAGATTCTTATCTTATCAAAAGAATTATTCATCTTGACTGTTTATTTAACATATATAATATAGATTCTGCAAATTCAAAGCTAGACTTAGGACCATTTGCCGTAATTATATTTTTATCTACAACGACGGGCCATTCCATATAATTAATAAAAGGCTGCGAAAGATCTTGTTTTACTTCATAGAAACAAGTTGCTCTCTTGCCATATAATAAGCCAGCATTAGCCAGGATAACAGGTGCGATGCAAATTGCCCCAATAATCTTTTTATTAGTATTAAATTCGTTAATTATTTTATGCAGTTTGGTATTATTCCAATATTCTTTTGCACCTTTCCCGCCGATAAGTATAACTCCTGCAAAGTTATTAGCTCTTATATTCTCTAATCTGAGATCAGCTTGAAATTTTTTCCCATTGGTCCCTTCACACATATTCCGGGCATCGGAAGCGATGAAGCTTTTATAACCATTTTTCTCCAGAAAACCTTTAGTGATAAAGAACTCTTCCTCATTAAAATACAAGGCTGGTAGAAAATATAAAATACTATTATTATTCACTTATTTTTATAATTTACTGCATAAATATAAATAATCTCAGCTTCTACCCCACTTTATTCTTGCATCGGCAGTGATCATGATATTATCATCAGTCACGATTAAGGGATTTAAATCAAACTCAAGAATTTCTTTATTATTAAGAATCATTCGGGCTGAGTTTTTAACCAATGATTTTATAATATTTAAATTGACACCTTTATCACCTCTGACCCCCTTGATAATTTGACCTACCTTTGTCGTGCTGATTAAATCCTCGATATCATTTTCGGATAAATAAGCTGATTTCATGGAAGTATCATTTAATATTTCCACATATTTTCCCCCACTGCCGAACATAACTATTGGTCCAAATGAAGGATCACGGAAACCACCGACAAGAAGTTCATGTTTTACTTTTAGGAAGGGTTGTATTAAAAACTTTTCAACTGTGAACCCTTTAAAGCTGAAATTCCTTTCTATTTCATTTGCAGATTTGAGAAGTTCTTCAAAAGTGCTGATATTCAATTTAACACCATTTAATTCAGATTTATGAATGACATTTGGGGATATCCCCTTAAGACAAACAGGAAAGGAAAGTTCCGTTATCTTAATCAATTCTTCCGGGGTGACCAAAAGTGAAGGTATGTTTGGGATATTATATTCATTTAATAATACATCTGTTTCCTGCTGAGATAAATAGCCACAGTTATATTTTTTAGGAATAGTCTTATCTGGGCGCAGTCTTTCTTTTTTTACTTTGGAATCGGAATAAAATAACATATTTGACAAAACTTCTACCGGATCCTCAGGATTACGGAAAATCGGATAGTTAAATACTGATTCCTGGCGATACTTTTCCCAGAATTCTGGCAATGGCATAACAACCTGCATAAGCGGTTTACCTGATTTTATTGAATTTATTCCTTCTACTAACTCAAATGGTGAGACCATTACCGGTTCGACAAAAATGGATACAACGCCATCTACATTATCATCTTCAAGCAATAATTTGTTGACTGATTTAAATTGTTCTGCATTCCCTCCGGGAAGAAGATCCACCGGGTTAGTACAGCTTCCTTCAGGATGCACTATTTCTTTCAGTCTTTTTATGGTTTCCGGTGACAATTCCGCAAGGACAAGGTTTCCTTCTTCTAATTTATCAACAGCCAGTATCGAAGGACCACCTGCATTCGTAACTATCGCAATCCGGTTTCCGCGGGGGATAGGATAATTTTCAAATCCTTTAGCCGTGTTGAAAAGTTCATTTAAATCATTTGCCCTTATGATACCGAACTGTTCTAAAACTGCATTGACTACTTTATCGCTGCTAGCCAACGCTCCGGTGTGAGAAGTTGCAGCTTTAATTCCACTTGCAGATTTTCCGGCTTTTAATATGATTACTGGTTTATTAATATTATTTTCAATAAAATTATTTATAAATGATTCCCCATTAGAAAAACTTTCAAGATAGAAAGTAAGTGTATTAATCCTATCATCATTATTCCAGAACCTGAGTAAATCGTTTTCAGAAATATCGGCCTTGTTCCCAACACTTATAAAATGTCCAAACTTTATTCCACTTTCTCTAAGAGAATTAAGAACTGCCGCTCCTATTGCTCCACTCTGAGATAAAAATGCAGTATGTCCAGTTGCTGGTTTTTCTGCTACAAATGTGGCATTAAGTTTAATATCGCTGAAAGTGTTGATAACTCCCATACAATTGGGACCGACAAGACGTGCCCCTGATTTTTTAATCTTTTCTATAATCCTTTTTTCAGCAAGCTCTCCTTCAACTCCGGTTTCCCTGAACCCTGCGGTGATTAAGATAATAGATTTTATACCATTAGAAATTAAATCATCAATTGAATCCTCAGCAAATGCCTTAGGAACAACAATAATTCCCAGATCAATAGTTTTTGTAATTTCTTTGATATTTTCATAACATTTATAATCAAGAATAACATCTACTTTGGGATTGACCGGAAACACTTCTCCTGTGAAACCGTATCTTTTAATTGAATTAAGTAGTTCATATCCGATACTTTTTTGTTTAGAAGATGCCCCCACTATACAGATGGAATGAGGATAAAATAAATTATAAAGGGAGGTCATATTTCATAGCAAATATAATTAATGAATTTTTAAGTATTTTAATACCTAAAATTAATATATTATTTTTTAATTATCATAATTTGATTTAATTCTTTAGAATAATAAATAATTTCTTATATGGAGCAGAATAAAAAAGGTTCAATACAATATGGTATTTTAAAAATCATATTTATCTATTTAATAGTGGGGGGGCTCTGGATTTTATTTTCTGATTCAATTTTACAGCGGTTTACAACAAATATTGAACTCATTACTGATATCGCCATTGCCAAAGGATTTTTATATGTGCTGGTTACGGCCTGCATGCTTTATTTTCTTATCAGAAGTTATACTTTCGAAAAGATAAAGGCAGAGGAGAGTTTACGGGAAAGTGAAAAAAGATACAAAGAGCTAGCTGATTTTCTGCCACAAATGATATTTGAAATTGACAAAGAAGGATGCATCATATTTGCCAATTTGATAAGTTATAATATGTTCGGTTATACTCAGGAAGAAATTTCCTCGGGATTTTCAGTTTTTATGGTAATTATTCCTGCGGATAGGGAACGGGCACGCTATAATATGGCCCGCATAATGAATGGTGAAAAAAGAGATGTTGAAGAATATACTGCTTTAAGAAAAGATGGCACGACTTTTCCTGTTTTGTTATCTACCAGTCCAATCATCCGGAATGAAGTAACCAGGGGTATAAGGGGAATAGCGATCGATATTACTGAAAGAAAAAATATGGAAGAGAAGTTAAGAAAGTTATCAGTCGCAGTTGAACAAAACCCTTCTTCAATAATAATTACTGATTTGAATGGAATAATTGAATATGTGAATCCAAGATTTCTTCAAGAGACAGGTTACGCCGTTGAAGAAGTGATAGGGAATAAACCTTCCATACTAAAATCAGATGAACAACCCGATGAATTCTATAAAACATTGTGGGATACAATCAATTCCGGGAATGAATGGAGAGGGGAATTCCATAATAAAAAGAAAGACGGGACATTATTCTGGGAAGCAGCTTCCATTTCTGCTATACGGGACCAAAATGGTAAGATGACACATTTTCTTGCAATTAAGGAAGACATTACCGAAAGGAAAATAATGGAGGAACAGTTAATCAGAGCCAAGGAGAAAGCCGAAGAGTCTGATAAATTAAAGTCAGAATTTCTGGCTCAGATGTCCCATGAAATCAGAACTCCATTACACATAATATTAAGCTATAATTCTTTTCTCAAAGAAGAACTTGAAAATCACCTGAATGAAGATCAAATAATCGGGTTTAATTCTATAGATTCTGCCGGCAGGAGACTCACAAGAACTATTAACCTGATACTTAATATGGCAGAATTACAGGCTGGGAGGTTAGATATAAGAAACAACGATATTAATCTATACGATATATTAAATGAACTTGCCAAGGAATTTGAGCTTTCGGCTAAAGAAAAAAACCTTGAGATATTTTGCATAAACAGCTGTGTGGATATGCCCGTTATTAAAAGTGATGAATATATAGTTACTGAAGTATTTCAAAATCTAATTGATAATGCTGTAAAATATACTCTAAAAGGGAAAATAGAAATTAATATTTATAGAGGAGAAAAGAAGAACTATTTCGTATCGATCAAGGATACTGGAATAGGAATTTCAGATAATTATATGAATAAGTTATTTGTTCCTTTTTCTCAGGAAGACTCAGGTTATTCCAGGAAATTTGATGGTAACGGATTGGGACTTGCATTAGTGAAAAATTATTTGGACTTAATTAAAGGAGAAATTATTGTGGCAAGTGAAAAGGGGAAAGGATCTACATTCACCGTTCGGTTTAATTAAGAAGATTCATGAAAGGGAAAGAAGAATATTATGATATGTCACCTGATGATTTCAGGGAATACGGGAATAAGCTAATTGAATGGGCATCCGAATATTTAAAAAATATCGGCAGTTATAAGGTGCTTCCTGATATCGAACCCGGGGCAATTAAAGCCCAATTACCTGAACATCCTAATTATACAGGGGAAGATTTCAATAAAATTATAGACGATTTCAATAAAATTATTATTCCAGGAATAACGCACTGGAATCATCCTGGGTTTATGGCCTATTTTAATTCTACTGCGAGTGTCCCTGGAATTTTAGCAGAGCTATTAATTGCAACATTAAACGTAAATGGTATGCTCTGGAAAACATCTCCATCCGCTTCTGAACTTGAAGAAGTTACAACTAAATGGTTAAGAGAGATGCTTGGGCTTCCGAAAAATATGTGGGGAATAATTTATGATACTGCATCGATGAGCAGTCTTCATGCAATTGCATGTGCAAGGGAAAAATTAGGGCTGGATATAAGGGAGAAGGGGCTTGCAGGTAATAATTTTCCTAAATTACGTTTATACTGCTCGGAACATGCTCACTCCTCAATTGAGAAAGGAGCTATAACCTTAGGAGTAGGAAGGGATGGGGTAACAAAAATTGGATCAGATTCACAATTCAGAATGATACCTGAATTGCTTAAAGAAGAAATTAGGAAAGATAAAGAACAAGGTGTTCTGCCTTTTTGTGTTGTTGCTACTGTTGGAACAACATCTACAACAAGCATCGATCCTGTTCGTGCAATAGGGGAGATATGTCGAAAAGAAAATATTTGGCTCCATGTTGATTCAGCGCATGCAGGTATCACTGCAATAATTCCAGAAATGCGATACATATTTGATGGAATAGAATATGTGGATTCAATTGTTGTTAATCCTCACAAATGGATGTTCGTACCAGTTGATTGCAGTGTATTATTTGTAAGGGAGCCGGAAATATTAAAAAGAGCTTTCAGCCTGGAACCTGAATATCTTAAAACAAAAGTGGATTCAGAAGTAATCAATTACAATGATTATGGTGTACAGCTAGGCAGAAGGTTCCGTTCTCTTAAACTATGGTTTGTAATTAAGTATTTCGGGGTGGATGGATTAGCAGGAATAATAAAGCGAAATATAGAGACAGGAAAAAAATTCAAACATTTGATTGAGAGAGATTCTGATTTTGAGATAATGGCGCCTGCTCCATTCAGCACTGTTTGTTTCAGGTATAACCCCTCAGGCTATAAAGGTGATTTGAATATACTCAATAATAATTTAATGGATGCGATAAATAAAACAGGTAGGATATTATTGTCCCATACAAAGCTGAACGGAAATTTTGTGATACGTCTTGTTGTTTCAGGAATCAGAACAGAAACGGAACATATTTTAGAAGCCTGGGAAATAATTAAAAACATTGCTCATGCAATACCAGGAGATCAATAATTTTATAAAATAAATTTACTGAGATCCCGGTTTTTTACTATTGCATCAAGTTTATCCTTAACTACTTTTGCAGTAATCATCACCTTTTCTTTCGGAAGTTTATCAGGAACATCAAAAAGAATTTCATCCAGCAATGTAGTTAATATGGTATGCAGGCGTCTGGCGCCAATATTTTCAACCTGCTCATTAACATCAGTTGCCACCCTGGCTATTTCCTTAATTGCGCCATCCGTAAAATCCAGTTTTACATTTTCAGTCTCAAGCAAAGCGGAGTATTGTTTCAGCAATGCGTTTTGCGGGATAGTCAATATTTTTATAAAATCATCTTCAGTAAGACTTTTTAGTTCAACACGAATTGGGAACCTTCCCTGGAGCTCTGGAATAAGGTCAGAGGGTTTTGATACATGAAAAGCGCCGGAAGCAATAAATAATATATGATCGGTTTTTACTATACCATATTTTGTATTCACATTAGAACCTTCGACTATTGGAAGCAGATCACGTTGTACTCCTTCACGAGAAACATCAGGTCCCTGTGACTTCCCACCTCCAGCGACCTTATCTATTTCATCTATAAACACAATCCCAGAATTCTCTACCCGTTCGATAGCCTCCTTTTGAACTGATTCCATATCAATCAACTTCTGAGCCTCCTCCTGAGTAATTATTGATCTGGCTTCAGCAATGGATGTTTTTCTTTTCTTTTTCTTTTTGGGCATTATATTTCCCATAATCTCCTGGATATTTATCCCCATATCATCCATTCCCAGAGGTCCAAGAATCTGCATTCCAACATTATTCTGGCTGCTTGAATCAAACTCAATCATTTTATCATCCATTTCCCCGTTCTTCAGTTTTTCTTTCATCCATTCTCTTGTTTTCTGGTTCTGGAATGCCTCGCTGTTTTCATCTTTTTCTTCAGATGAACCGGAAGGTTTTTTAACCGCAGGGATCAGAATATCAAGTATCCTTTCTTCAGCCATTTCATTAGCCTTAGCCTGGATTTCCATTGTCTTTTCAGATTTTACCATGTTAACGGCATAATCTGTAAGATCACGTATCATTGATTCGACATCACGTCCTACATATCCAACTTCTGTAAACTTGGAGGCTTCAACCTTAATAAATGGAGCGTTAGCAAGCTTTGCAAGCCGGCGTGCTATTTCTGTTTTGCCTACACCTGTAGGTCCTATAAGAATTATATTATTTGGCAATATTTCTTCACGGAGACCAGCTGGAACTTGTTGTCTTCGCCATCTATTCCTTAAGGCGATAGCAACCGCTCTTTTAGCTTCACGCTGACCGATAATATAATTATCAAGTTCAGCAACGATCTGTGTAGGGGTTAATTCCTTCATCAATCTATCATACATATTAAAACCGGATTTATTTTTCAATTATTTCTGTGTTAATTTTATTATTAGTGTAGATACATATTTCGGATGCAGTTTTAAGTGCTTCCTCGCAAATTTCTCTTGCGGAAAGAGTACTGTATTTTTTAAGCATCCTTGCTGCGGCAAGTGCATACATCCCGCCCGAGCCGATAGCCACGATCTTATCATCTGGTTCAATTACATCGCCATTTCCAGAGATAATAAGTGCCTGATCCTCTGTTACGATAGCCAGCATAGCTTCCAGTTTACGAAGATATCGGTCGGTACGCCAGTCTTTAGCAAGTTCAACTGCAGCACGGGATACATTTCCCCTGTACTGTTCAATTTTCTCTTCAAAACGCTCAACTAATGTAAAAGCATCGGCGGAAGCTCCCGCGAATCCGCAAATGACTTTACCATTAGCAATTTTCCTGATTTTAAATGCATTATGTTTTACAACTGTGTTACCGAGAGTAACCTGGCCGTCACCGCCAATGGCAGCCTGTCCATTGTGAATAACTCCAATAATTGTTGTAGATCTTATTTTATTTTCCATAATATCCTTTATCTTCAATGTATTAGCTATATGTCTAAAATTATAAATTCAAATGATTATAACGGGAAAAACCGGGGAACTGTGTTCTGATAATTCCTGTAACTATCACCGAAAACGGAGACTAATTTTCTTTCTTCATAAAAAGAACCGATATAAAAGTAAGCAATTAAAAATATTAAGAAAACTGCATAGAAAATGTCCATTGTCGGGCGTAAGACTAAAAAGATAATTGTAAAAAGGTACAGCGGGTGTCTGACCACTTTATACGGGCCTTCAATCTTTAAAGTAAGTTTTTCATCGTATGCATTTTTTGAAATACCATTGTTAGTATCTTCATTTTCAATATTACTAATAAAACTGCCCTCTTTCCATCTTTTAATCTGTGAAAGACCTGCAAACTCATAAACAGAAAAATATTTTAGTGTCCAGATAATTCCTGCCAATGACAAGAACTGCGGAATAAGTATAATAATATCCCAGGGGAATTTTAATTCGAACAATTCAATATCGGGTCTTGGGAGGATATCATATAAGTAAAAGAAGAACCAAAGAAAGAATATGTTATATGCCAAACGGTAAAAAGCTATCAGGTTTCCAATCCGTTGTGTAAGGAAGTTTTTTACCTTGAAAGATGCCAGAAAGGAATGTAGACAAGCAAAAAGTAAAAATGCTAAAATATCTAAAATAAGATTATAAGCATTGCTCATAATTCTTTTCTGAGTCTGGCAATTGGCAGCTTAAGCTGTTCCCTGTATTTGGCTACCGTTCTTCTTGCAATGTGAATTCCTTCCTCATTAAGAATTTCAGCAAGGCGGTCGTCGCTTAATGGATTATTTTTATCCTCGGCATCAATAATCTCTTTAAGACGTTCTTTGATATGCTTATTAGAAACTTCCTCACCCGAGTCTGTTATTAGTCCTTCACTGAAAAAGTATTTAAGCTCATGAACTCCCATTGGGGATTGTACATATTTACCATTTACCACCCGGCTTATAGTAGAAATATCCATCATTATTTCTTCGGCAATATCCTTATAAATCATTGGTTTAAGGAATTTAGGCCCTCTTTCAAAAAATTCATATTGTCTTTCCAGGATAGCTCTCATTATCTTCATCAAAGTCTCGCGTCTTTGCTGAATGCAGGCTATAAACCATTTTGCAGACTCAAACTTTTCACGCAGAAACTTATAGGTATCCTTTTCCCTTTCGTTTTTCTTATTCTTTTTATTCTGTTGGAACATTTCCAGGTACGATTTGCTGATAGTAACTGAAGGAACGCTTCTGTCATTAAGAGTAATAATAAAATTATCATCCACCCTCTCTATTACGAAGTCAGGGGTAATCTGATTCATTTCCTGAGAGGCGATATTTCCTTCGCCCGGTTTAGGATTAAGATTTTGAATCAAATCAAGAACCGCTTTAAGAGTATCGTTGCTAAGGTTCATTTTGAGCATTATTGCATCATAGCGCCGCTTGGTAAAATCATCGAAATATTTATTGAGAAGTTCCTCGGCTAAATAAGAATAATAAGGATCATGTTTTATATTTCGCAGTTGAATTAAAAGGCATTCTTGCAATGATCTTGCACCGATGCCGATGGGGTCAAAAGTCTGAATTTGCCGTAGAAGCTTTTCGGCTTTATCCAGTGGGACATCAGTATTAGCAAACATGGAAAGTTCATTAATAATATCAGGCAGGGAACGTTTCAAATAGCCGTCATCATCAAGATTACCGATAATTTCTTGCCCTAACAGAAACATATCATTATCAAGCTCCAGCATGTTAAGCTGTTCCTCAAGGTGGTCAGATAAGGACAAACGGTTCGGAGCAAGGGGCTGGTAATTATCATCGTCGGCAGATTTGTTGACTCTTTCTGCCTCATAATCAGAATCATTCATAAAATCTTCAAGTTCAAATTCTTCCCTGTCAGCATCCTTTACAATCTCATCTTCCGGGGCATCTTCAGATTTTTCCCTATCTTTTTCATCTATTTCCTGGGTAGCTTCCATTTCCCCTTCCATAACTTCCTCGAGAATCGGATTTATTTCCAGTTCAGTTTTTATCCGCTGTTCGAGAGCAAGAGTATTAAGCTGGAGCAATTTTTGATATTGTATCTGTTGTGGGGAGAGACGCTGCTGCTGAGACATTTTTTGGCTAAGAGAGAGCATATTATTTACCTTTGGTTTCCATTAAAGATGAATACCATTTATTCCCATAGGATCTAATCAGCGAGTCCTTGCAGAACTCAACTATTTTTGTGTTTTCAATTTTTCCCTTTACAAGAGCGGGAGTGCACTCATTAAATTTTTCGTACCTTAGGACATCTCCACCAAATTTCGTAACCCGAATAGGGAAGAGATGGCAGGAAACCGGTTTACGAAATGATGTTTTGCCATCCTGAAATGACTTTTCAATTGAGCATTTTGCAACCGCATTATCATAATAAACAAATACGCATTCTCTCTTATTTATAGACATTGTCATTGCATCCCCTTCTTTTCTATTATAGAAGCCATGTTTTTTTATTAATGCAACATTTTCTCCCGGTAAATAAGGGAATACAATATCGAGCAATTCTTCCATAATTGGGATTTCTTCATCGAGGAGCGGAGCTCCGAATTCAGATTCTATTGTACAACAGGCACCTTTGCATTTTTCTAGGTCGCATGAAAAGTTAGTATCCATGATTTCTGGGCGCACTAATACGTTTTCTATCGGTATAAAGTTATTTGGCAACATTGGAATAATTTTTGACGTAAAATAATAATTTGTAAGTTAATACAAAAATTATACCTGATTTTTCCATTATTATTATATTATTATAGCATCAATTTTTAAAAAAGATAATCAGGTGAGAATCATATAAAGATAGAGAAATTATGGATAGAATAAAGAAAAAAATACTTTTAATCGACGATGTAGAGGAGAATATAATAGTCTTAAGGGAAAGGCTGGAAAAAGAAGGCTACAGAACAATTACTGCAAACGACGGAAAAACCGGAATAGAGCTTGCGTTGAAGGAAAACCCCGATTTGATTTTATGTGACATCATGATGCCATTACTAAACGGATATGAAGTAATGAGCATAATACATTCAAATCCCCGGACCAACACAATACCATTCATTTTTCTAACAGCAAAGGCTGAACCAAAGGATTTCAGGGAAGGCATGCAGCTTGGAGCTGATGATTACATCACTAAGCCTTTTGACAGCAAGCAATTAATAAAAGCAGTTGAAACCAGACTTGCAAGAAAAGAAACTTTTGAAGCAAAAACGGAGGAGCTGAAACAAAGCATTACATACGTTCTGCCACAGGAATTGAAAACTCCTCTTGCTGCAATAATGGGGTTTTCGCATCTACTAATTGAAGATTACAGCCAGATTGAAAGAAAGCGGATTCTTGAAATTGCTGAGGATATCCAGTTATCCGCGAAAAGATTAAACAAACTGATTCAGAAGATATTATTCTCTGCAAAACTGGATCTGATATTAAAAGATCCTGAAAAGCTGAGAGAGCTTAAAACTCACAAGACAGAGAATCCAAACAAATTAATAACCGAAACAGCAGTAAGGATAGCCCTAGGATATGACCGGGTTGATGATCTTGAATTTGAAATTGATAATACTCCTTTGCAAATCGCAGAAGCGTATTTAAAGAGCATAATATCGGAGCTGACGGATAACGCCATGAAATATTCTTCAAAGGGTACAAATGTAAAAATTACAGGAGTGCAGAAAGAGACAGAATATTGTATATATATAGTTGATAACGGCAAGGGAATATCCGATAAGCAAATCGGCATGCTTGGCGAATTCATGCAATTTGACAAGAAAGATAGTGAACAAAGCGGTTCCGGGCTTGGATTATCGATAGTTAAAAAATTAATTTTGTTATACGGCGGCGAATTGAATATTGAAAGCATTCCTAAAAAGCAGACCATGGTCAAATTAACCATTATGGTACAAGATAATGGTAATAAAGAATAAAAAAATAGTTCTTACAGGGGGATCAAGCGGAATTGGATATCAACTTTCAAAAAAGCTTCTTGCAGAGGGTGGGACTGTCGCAGTCCTTGCCAGAAGAAAAGAAAGACTAGATAAACTGTCAAAAGAAGTTCAAGGGTATGAGGGGAAACTATATACATATCAATGCGATGTAACAGACAGAAAAAGAGTATATAAAGTTGTCTCTGAGATAAACAGGGAAATGCGAGGGATAGATATTGCTATTCTGAATTCCGGAACAGGCAGGCCTGAAGGGATAAAAGAATTCAGGGCAGAAAATGCTGAAGCAGTATTTAATACTAATGTAATTGGGATGGTCAACTGCATTGAAGCGCTGATTCCGATATTCTTAGAGCAAAAAAGTGGTGTAATAGCAGGTGTATCGAGTCTGGCGGATAATAGAGGATACAGCAGGAGTGGATTTTATTGCGGCAGTAAGGCAGCAGTATCAAAAATACTGGAGAGTTTAAGTGCAGAAATGAAAAGTAGAGGTATCAGAGTAGTAACGATTAAGCCAGGATTTGTGAGAACAGAGATGACTGCAGGGAATAATTTCAAAATGCCATTACTGATGGAAGCAGAAAAAGCGGCAGTAATAATAGTAAAGGGTTTGAAGAAAGAAAAGAGGATAATCCAATTTCCATTAGGTACAGTGTTAGGTGCAAGTATAATAAGTCTTATTCCAGATCGGCTGTTTGAATATATAGAATTCAAACGACTAACGAAAAGAATTAATTTGTAATTTATTCTTTTTCTTCGCTAAATTGAAGCCAGGTTTTTGCGGAGATTTCTAATGGGCAAATGTTTATTATTATTTATTCTGTCTTATACCTATGTATATACCTCACCTCAGGATTCATGTATTATTTTATCAGAGGTTATGTTTGATGCGCCTTCAGGGAATAATGAATTTATAGAACTATATAATAGAAGTGAAACACAAACAATAAATCTTTATCGATTCCATATAAAATATTATACAAGCAACCCCGATACAATTATATCGGCAGGTTATGGTACACTCCTTCCTCCTAAATCATATGCAGTGATTTTCGAAGGCGATTATGATTTGTCCTCAGGAATTTATAAAAATATTACGCCCTCATCTGCCCTTAAATTAAAAATTTCGAATAATGCATTTGGTTCTAATGGCATGTCTAATACATCAAGCAGGCCAATATGGCTGTTAAATGCTTTAGACGATACAATAGATTATTATACTTATTCAGCAAATAATATCAGTGGCTACTCAGATGAAAAAATAAGTATGAATAAAGATGTTTCATCAGCTAACTGGGGTAATAGTATAAGATATTACGGAACCCCCGGAAGTATCAACAGCTTAACTGGGAAACAATCAGATTTATCAATTGAGGGTATTTCATTTATTCCAAAATTTCCAATGGCTGGTAATGATGTCTCTATATCTGCTTTGATCAAGAATAACGGAATTTTATCAGCTAATAATTTTACAGTTGAGTTTAATTCTAAAACAGATTCAACTGGATGGAAATTATTATCTATTTCAAGTGGTCTGAACTTATCCCCAGGTGATTCTTTAAATATTCTTTCTACCTCGACGATTAATGACATTCAGGGTAAATTCATAATATCTGCTAAAATAAATTATTCTTCGGATCAAGACACTGTGAATAATTATTTTGAAAAAGAAATAGAACCAGTTACTTCTGAGCATTCAATAATAATTAATGAAATTATGTATGATCCTGAAGCAGGTGAACCCGAGTGGATCGAACTGAAGAATATTTCCTCCGAGAAAATAAACCTGAAAAATTGGTCAATAAGTGATCTGCTTACAACTCCAACGAAATCAATGATTACCGACCAGGATTTTATACTTTTTCCAAATGATTTTTTAATAGCAGCAAGAGATACAATATTCTGTCTCTTTCATCCTGAGTTAAGTTATAGAACCAAAATTGTTAAATATGGGATTCTTGGAAATACGGAAGATGGAATAATAGTCAGTGATTACAGAGATGAAATTATAGACAGTGTAGTATATAATTCATCGTGGGGTCACAAGAAAGGATATTCTCTTGAAAGGATTTCACAATATAAATATTCAAATGACAGTACCAATTGGACACTATCATTAAGCAGTGAAAAATCTACTCCAGGTAAAGAAAACTCTATTAAGGATATTCCCAATGGAACACGAAATGATATGGTTATAAATGAAATAATGTACAACCCGGCGGTTGGTAATAATGAATTTATTGAATTACTTAATCTTAAAAAGTATGCATTAAATATAGGTGGATGGAGTATTGAGGACCAACATAAAAACAGGTATAAAATTTCCGACTCAAATTTTGTAATTCCGTCTAACGCTTATTTTCTACTTGCAGCCGATTCTTCTGTAATCAAGGATTATGGACTTTTCGGTTTTAATAATAAAACTGTTCTAAATGTAACTTCCCTGGGGTTAACCACAAATGAATTAGTATTGTTAAGGGACCTGAGAGGAAATGTCATCGATTCAGTTTATTATGCAGATGATTGGAACAATAAAAATTTCAACATCACAAAGGGGCGATCGCTTGAACGAATTAATCCATATCTGGGTAGCAATGACCGGTACAACTGGAATACCTGTGTAGATTCTAAAGGAGCTACACCAGGAGCAAGGAACAGTCTTTATACAATTAACACGAAAATTAATTCATCAATATCAGTATACCCCAATCCTTTTTCTCCGGATAATGACGGTTTTGAAGATTGCACAATAATAAATTATTCATTAAAAATTCCTATTTCCCAGGTGAATATAAAAATCTATGACAGCAGAGGAAGACTAGTCCGTATTCTTGCAAATAATATTGCATCAGGATCGATTGGATCAGTTATTTTTGACGGACGTGGAGATGATGGTTTAGCACTGAGGATGGGAATATATATCATATTTCTTGAAGCACTGAATAGTGCTACCGGGCAGGACGAAGCCATAAAGAGTACAGTTGTTATAGCCAGAAAATTAAAATAATTATCTTTTATTTGTAATTAAATTAACAATATCTTATTCTAATGAATTTATTTTTAGTTGTCTCAATTATTTTCGTGCTTAATATTCCTTTCGGATATTGGAGGGCGAATGTAAAGAAGTATTCAATTCAATGGATACTATCAATACATATGCCGATTCCCTTTATTATTCTCTTACGGGTTTACAGCGGCATCGGATTTAAGTTTATAACTTATCCGATACTGATCGGCGCCTTCTTTTTAGGTCAACTTTCCGGTTCTCATTTATTTAAGAGGAAAGAAAATACGCCTATCGAAAAGTAACCATTATGTTGGACGGTTAGTCTTAATAATAAGCGGTTAGAATATTTACCCAGAGTGTATTAAATTTTACGCCTGAATGTATGCTTTTTAGTCCGTTTCATTATAAACAATCATTATTTATGGTTTCAAATAGTAACTGTAAATATAATATTAATTAAGCCAGGTAAATTTTAAGAGGAAGAAATGAATAAAAATCTGTTAATGACCTTTCTGTTGGTTCTCGCATTAATTATTCCTGTTTATTCACAGGAAAGAGATACCACAGAATCAGATTCAACCTGGTCAAACTGGGATAATAATGGTGACAGCAAATGGGATAAAATAGGTTCCCATATGTTTGACTTCAAAATCAAGGGTGCACCTACAATTGAACTGAATTACGGCAACTCAAAAATGAATCTGAAAAGTATTTCCAGCAAGTTTGCGCATCCGGGGCTGTTTGAACTTAAACTTGGATATACTACAGATAAATCCTATAAAGGTTCAGATTATATTACTAATTACAATTTCAAATATTTCGATTTGAGCAATTTTACTTCAAATCTTTCCGGCAATGAAAACAGCTCCGATATTCTGTCTAATTCCTGGAGGTTCGGGTTAGGATGTGCTTCTGGATTCGGATATGATCTTGGCGAGGGATTTGAGATTGTTCCTTACCATCAGAGTTCATTCGACTGGACAATGGTAAATATTCAGAGTACGCCCTCAAATCCTACCGATAAAAATAATACTGATCTTTTTAATAAAGATTTCAGATTCGGCAACAGCTTTCAGGCGGGAATCAAATTCAAATTCATGAATAATATAGGACTTGATGCTTCATTTGAGAGGTCAATTATTTACTCACGCCACCTGTTCTGGAAATGGGGAGCCAGCGAAATAATAGAAACCGTAGGGGAAGGACTTATAGATAAGTTTGTCGACGAAATACTAGATTCAACTCCAAATGCCGTTCCTGTCGTGAATTTCTTGTTAAAAAATGCGCTTTCGTATGGTTTTTATGAACTGAAACAGGACAAGATGAACTGGCCTTTTGAAACCGCCGCTCCTATGACATTGGATCAATTTAAAATCGGTGTTTCATTCGTTTTCTGATTTATATATCCATTAATTCTTACGTTCTGACGGGCTGCCCAAAAGGGGTAGCCCTTTTTTATTGAAAATTTCTTTAAGTTTCATTTCTTACAAATAAAATATCATGAGAAGGAGCTTTTATTATGCTAAAGAAACTTTTTAATCTGTCATTCTTCCTTTTATTCGCAGTATCGTTTTCTTTAGCACAGAATATCCCTGAAGGGTTTACAAGGGTCAAAGAACTTGGGGGTATCTCGGAATATAAGCTTGATTCAAACGGATTAACAGTTCTTTTGCTTGAGGATCATTCTGCTCCTGTAATTACATTTATGGTAACATATCATGTCGGTTCCAGAAATGAAGTAACGGGAACATCCGGGGCCACACATCTGCTTGAGCATCTGATGTTCAAGGATACTAAGAAATATCAGAAGAAAGATCATAATAAAATTGATGACCTCCTTAGCAAAGTTGGAGCCATATCAAATGCATCTACCTGGTATGACAGAACGAATTATCATGAAACTATGGCAAGCGACCAGTTGGAACTCGGTGTTCAGATTGAATCGGAAAGGATGCGCAATCTGTTATTGAGAGAAGAGGATAAGAATTCTGAAATGACAGTCGTCCGGAATGAGTTTGAGAGAGGGGAAAATTCACCTTTTGAGGCACTTGATGTTCTTATAAAAGCCGCAGCATTTACTGCTCACCCATATCATCATCCTACAATCGGATGGCGTTCGGATATAGAAAATGTACCGATCCAAAAGCTGAGAGAATTCTATAATACTTATTATTGGCCTAACAACGCAACTATTACTGTAATCGGGGACATTGATAAAGCAAATGCCCTTACACTTATTAAAAAATACTACGGCGAAATTACTTCTTCGCCAAGTCCGATTCCGCAGGTATACACAACCGAACCGGAACAGCAGGGAATCAGAAGAGTTGTTCTAAAAAGACCGGGACAATTAGGGGTAGTTGGCGTAGGGGATAAAATTCCCGAAGGATTAAACAAAGATACTTATCCTTTAACTGTTCTTAATTATATTCTGTCTGATGGTAAAACAAGCCGTTATTATAAACTACTCACAGATAAAAACCTTGCTGTTGATCTGTTCATCTATTATGTGCCATTTAAAGACCCCAGCATGTTTACCCCATATGTATTTTTAAGTCCCGGTGTTAAGCATGAGGATGTTGAGAAGATAATTACTGCGGAATATGATAGCATAAAAAAGAACGGTGTAACCCAGGAAGAGGTTACACGTGCTATTAATAAAATAACTGCCGAAACTTCATACGGAAGGGATGGTTCATATTCCATCGCCAGCCAACTAAATGAAGCTATCGCTATGGGTGACTGGAGTTACTATGCAACATATGAGGATAACATTAAGAAAGTTACCCCAATGGATATTCAGGAAGTTGTGAAGAAATATTTTAATGAGGACACAAGGACAGTAGGATATTTCTATCCGCAAATTCCCGGAGGCGAAGGAGGGGATACAAAAAGAATCCAGAACAGATCCAGGAATCCGGGAATGTGTTTTTACAGGGACCCTGAATTATCTGCGGGCGCTAAAATATCCGATAATATAAGCCGTAAAAAGATAAATAATATAGATGTAATAATTGCAAAAACCGGGGTTAAGGATGTGGTAACTTTTGCAGGGAGCCTGGCTGCAGGGCATATATTAAGTCCTGATTCCAATTTAATGATAGCGGACATTACAGGAAATATGCTTGATAAAGGAACTACAAAAGAGGACAAGTTTACCCTGTCGAAAAAGCTTGAGGATCTGGGAGCATCAATTGTTTTTTCCGTTGATGCAAATACATCAAACTTTTCAGGAAAATGTTTAAAGAAAGATGTTCCTGCAGTTATAGGGATGGTTGCAGAGCAGCTTCGCACGCCAGCATTTTTGCCGGACGAGCTTGATAAGTTGAAGAAACAAATAACGGGAAGTATACGCCAAACGATGGATGATCCATCTTCTGTTGCAGAAAATGCAATATCACAATTGCTTTTTCCAAAGGGGCATCCCAATTACGAGACACCATTTGATAAATCGATTGATGAAATAAATAAAGTATCCGTAGAAGACGTCAAAGCATTTTATAATAAATATTATGGTCCTAAATCGATGTTATTTGTTGCTGCAGGGGATATCGATGTAAAGGAATTTGAAAATGCCATCGAAAGTTCATTTAAAGGATGGAAGGGAGGAGTTGATTATCCGACCTGTAACAATTCAAGTATTACGACATCATCAGTTAAAAAATATATCACTATTCCCGGTAAAACGAGTACCGCTTTAGAGATGGGTATAGTTACTAATTTAAAAAGATCCGACCCAGATTATTATTCACTTTCATTCGGTGTTGAAGTTTTTGGAGGAGGGACATTTATGGCAAGACTTATGTCGATTGTACGCGATGACGAGGGGTTAACTTATGGCATTTATTCATGGCTGAGCAAGGACTTATTCTGCGGCGGACAATGGAATATTCAGGGAACATTTGCACCTCAATTATTAGCAAAAGGGACTGAATCTACTTTGCGTGAATTAAAGAGATGGGTTAAGGATGGTATAACAGACGTTGAAATGAAAAATACAAAATCGCGTCTTATAGGAGAGTATAAAGTTCAGCTTGCAACAACAAGCGGACTGGTAAACCAGATTTTAAGTATTGCTCAAAGGGGGCTGGAGTTAAATTTTATTGATAAATATCCTGATATAATAAACGCGCTCACAATTGATGAGGTAAACAGTGCTATTAAAAAATATATTAAACCAGATGATATAGCTATTGTTATAGCAGGAAGTGTAGATGAAAAAGGAAATCCTATAAAGTGAAAATCGATCGAATAGAATTAAGGCAAATTAATCTTCCTTTTATATCACCTTTCCAAACTGCAGGTGGGATTGAAGAGTCAAGTAATTCTATAATAGTTAAGGTAACTTCGGGGGGAGTATCAGGATGGGGGGAATCATCCGTAAGCAGAGATCCGCATTATATTGAAGAGACTACATCAACTGTTTTATCTATCCAGAAAGAAGTTCTGGCTCCTCTGATTATGAAAAAGAAGATTACGAATCCCGGAGATATTACAGAGATATTGAAAAACGTCAGGGGGAACAGATTTGCTATTTCTGGATTAGAATCTGCAGTTTGGGACCTTTGGTGCAAAACAAAAAAACAGAATCTTTCAAAATATATAGGCGGGAAAAAGGAAAGGGTACCAGTAGGTGTAAGTATTGGCATACAGAAAAATGAAAGAGAGCTGATCTCGCTTTGCGATAATTACCTTAGGGAAGGATACCGGAGAATAAAAATAAAAATAAAACCAGGATGGGATATTATTCCGCTTAAAAGCATAAGAGAGAGATGGCATGATATAATGCTCCAGGTGGATGGTAACTGTGCATATTCATATAAAGGAATCAGCGTATTAGAAAGTTTTGATAAATTTAACCTGCTTATGATCGAGCAGCCTTTTAGTTATGATGATCTTTTATATCATTCGGTACTGCAGAGAAGAATAAAAACGCCGGTTTGTCTTGATGAAAGTATAGTATCGGAAGGAAAGGCCGCTGAGGCACTGATAATGGATGCATGCAGGGTAATAAATATAAAGCCGGGACGGGTAGGTGGTATATTAAATGCTGTTATTATTCATCATCTTTGCAGGAAGAATAAAATTCCCGTTTGGTGTGGTGGGATGCTGGAGACAGGGATTGGTAGAGCAATAAATGTATGTCTTGCTAGTCTCCCCGGATTTACATTACCCGGAGATATTAGTGCGAACAGCAGATATTTTAAAAGAGATATAGTGATGAACCCATTTAAATTAAATGCCGACGGCACGCTTACAGTTCCCACTATTCCGGGACATGGGGCGATCGTAGACGAAAGATATTTAAATAAAGTAACTATTAATAAAATAATTATTAAGTAGAGAGTTATGGAACTAAGACAATTCGGATTTACGGGACTAAAAGTTTCTGCACTCGGGTTTGGAGCCGGCCATATTGGTGATTATAATTCAGATGAAAAGGCAATCAATAAATTATTAAATACGGCGGTCGACTCAGGAATTACTCTTTTTGATACAGCCCGGGGATACGGTGCCTCGGAAGAGCGGATCGGTAGATTTCTTTCACACAGAAGGAATGAGATAATTCTCTCAACTAAAGTGGGATATAGTATTCCGGGTTACAAGGATTGGACAAAGGAGTGTGTAATAGCGGGAATAAATGAAGCGCTTAAACAGCTTCGGACTGATTATATTGATATAGTTCATCTTCATTCATGTTCAAAAGAAATACTTATGAATAATGGAGTAATTGATGCGCTTGAAAAAGCTAAAGAAGATGGGAAAATAAAAGTTGCTTCTTACTCAGGCGAAAATGAACACCTGTCATTTGCAATAGAATCAGGAAGATTCGGAAGTATACAAACTTCAATTAATATTGCCGATCAAATTAACCTGGACTCACTACTTCCAAGGGCAAAAGTTAAAGGTATGGGAGTTATTGCCAAACGTCCTGCAGCCAACGCACCCTGGAGGTTTGCTGAACAGCCGTCTGGCAGATATGTTGAAGAATACTGGAATAGGTTAAAAAGGATGAATCTTCGTCTTGACCTTGATCTTCAGGATGTTGCTTTGCGATTTGCAGCCTTTACGTGGGGTGTTGATTCTGTAATTGCAGGCACAAATAATATTGAGCACCTGAAAGAGAATATTAAACTTATAGAGAAGGGGCCTCTTCCTTATGATGTATATTATGAGATCAGAGATGCATTTAAACAGAATAATATTAATTGGATCGGACAAATATGAGATTATCAATGGGATATAGAGTATCAGTCTTATTGAAAATATTATTTTTAATTGCAATTGTTTTACTATTACAATCATGCGGGCGATCAAAAGTGGAAACGCAGGCGTATGTCGACAACTACACCAGGATTATTAATGACATGAAGAGTCAAGCCCGAATAGAAATTATTAAAAGAGGATCAGAAGCTATCATCTCATACAGAAAGTCTGGATTGCTTGATGTTGATGCTGCCGAGAGGGCTCAGAATTCATTGATTGAAGGAATCAGACTTGATTCGATTTCCTTACAAAATGCCATAGCATTAAAAAGCCCGGATGCAAAAACAAAAGAAATAACAAATGAACTGGTGAAGGGGATTAACTCTATTATCGAAGGGAATATTATTTTTGCATCAAATTATTCTAAAGCTAAAGATCAGAACGTTGAGGAAAGAAAATTAACAATAATTAATGTCAGACCAGGAATGAAATTTCTTGCTGAAGGGCTGAATTCAGAAGTTTCTTCGATAGGAAGTTTACAAATATATATTAAAGACAATAATCTTAAGGGCGGGGAGGATATTGCACATTGGTATACTGTATTTAAAATGGAAAGTGATAATATAAGAGAATTTCTGAAAAACTAAAGCCGATTGAACTATAAGAAGAAAAAGAGAAGAAGAGAAGGAAAAGCCATTACCTGTGCTGAAATTCCGAATCCAAGTAGTGGAATAAGAATAAAATTTGCTAGTAGAGATCCAGCGACTCCACCCAAAATATCCGCAGAATATAAAGGCGAAATAATCCTTTTCTGATCTTTAACACTGTACCTTGTAGCATAAGCAAAAATTCCTGAGGTAAGGAATCCAGAAATCACAAGGAATAGGAGGGAGCTAAAGAATCCATTTATATATCCTTCAGTTAATAATACTCCAACTAGTAAAAAAATAATTATCGAGGATGTAATTAATAACAATCCAATATACTTCTTTATCAATTTATTAATTAGCCAGGCTCCTGATGCAAGTCCAAGCATGAATCCCATTATCAGGAACCCTATATTCTGAAATAAAATTCCATTATGCATCTGATAATTGAGCAATAGAATAATTTCTAAGACCATTCCCTGGAATCCGGATATAAATACAATTAAAGAACGACTAAAAGATTTCCATATTCTACCAACAAGTATGATGACAAATAGCAGGAATCCCATGGATCCCATGGATATTTTGAACATAAAAGTTTCCATTAACTTTTTAATAGAAAGATCCCAACCAGACAAACCAGGAAAGAATTTCGAAAGCCAGATAGTCAAAGTATACTGATAACAAACGGGTTTTGTATCATTATTTAATTGTACGGTAGTATCGTTCAGCAATAAAGAGATTTCATTGAACCTGTCATTAGTATAAATGTAATTAACATATTCGGGAGTTACCAACTTATTCTGAATCCCTCGTGACTGAAGTATTGCTGATAATATCACAGGGTCATGAATTAATGGGGAATTGGAAGTTATGAAAATATTAGATGTACCAGGAAGAACTATGACAAAATTGAATATAGCTTTTAATGAATTATAGATACTGGCATTTCTTTTCTGCAAAGCAATAGGCCAGAAGTTTTCAGAAGAAGGCAATTGAAAAGCAAAGATTCCCTTTTTATTAAGACGTGATGATAATTCCCTAAAGAATTCCAGTGTATAAAAGCGGCTGGTTTGGCCGGATGAAGGTTCAGGCATACCCGAAAGTATAATATCATAACTAACATTGTGTTTAAGATATAATCGAGGATCTTCAAAAACAATATTTAATTTATCTGAATTTAAAGAGTTCCTAAGTTTTTCAGGCAAATTATCTCTGATAAACAGATACATCTTTCTGTTGTATTCGACATAATCAATTTTGGAAGGATGGAGTTTATTGAGCTGTTCGACTATTCCTTTATATCCCCCACCCAATATCAAGACATTGGCGGTATTTTTCGCTTGAAGAGAAGCAAGCTGGACAAACTCTTCGGCATCAAAAGTTTCAGATTCGTAGGAGAGTGCATTATCTTCAAATAGGGAAAGCTGGTTATATGAAGACGCAATTGTAATTCTATTATAAGGCGTGTCTAAAGATTCAACCGTTTTTCCAAAACCTTCCGAGGTCGTCCAATTATCCATTGATCTGCTGCATAGAATAGATCCAATGACCAGTATAAGCAATATTGCAAATACTGTGTATCTGTAACGAATATTTTCAAGAGCAAATACAGCAAGGCATACAATGCTGCAAATAAGCATAATTTCAAAATTTTGCAAACCTGCCATTATTAATAAAGATGATACTGCACCTCCTAATAATCCGCCAAAGCTTTCCAAAGAATAAGCTTCAGCCAATGTTTTCCCTAATAAAGCAATCCTTTTAGCAATCCACTGAAAGAGGATTCCCATCAATAGACTTACAGGGAACAGCGCGACAATCATTGAGATGATCTGTTTACCGAAAGGAAGGTATGCCCCGGTAATCCCTCCAAAGATAAATTGAAGGTTTCTGATTATGAACAGTTCCAGAGGGAAAAGTAACCCGCTTATTAAGAACAGAATAATTATTCTGCTTTCCGGGGGAACATAGCTTCGTTTACCTATGGAGACTCCAACCGCTGTTCCAATAAGCCATGTACTAAACGCTAAAATATAGACAAGTTCGATTCCCCGGAAAGCAACATTAAGTTCGCGAAGGAGTACAATCTGTCCCAGTATAGAAATAAAGCCTGTTAAAAAGATAAATATCTGAACTTTCATTTGGGAGAATGAAGTCATTACTGGAAGTCTTCTTCACTGAAAACTTCGGCCCTGAATGTATAGAGCGTTGCAGTTTTCCAATCATTGGCATTGAGCCCTGCTTTATAGCAAAGCTGAGTGAGGAATTGGTCCATATTCCACTTTTGTTCTGTTGCAACCTGAGGTAAAAAGACTGCTTGCTTGTTCCCTTTTTTTAATAAAACACCATCTCGCCCAAGGACGATATCATCAATACTATTAATTTTAATCATGGGAGTGAGCACTGAAATTTCAAACTTAACCTGTGACAATTCATAGGGCTCAAGAGGATGAAACCTGTTATCATTAAAAGCAGCTTGCAGGGCCATCCTTCCTACAACTGCATAAAGCGGGAGAGATTCTGACATGCTACCGACACATCCACGCAGTTCTCCTTGTTTTTTTATTGTCACAAATGCACCTCTATTGAAATTCATACCGGGAGATAAATTCCTTGGAAGAGGAAGGGTTTCAGAAGCCAGATATTGCTCTATTGACCTGCGTGCAAGTTTAAGGAGTGAAACTTTATCCAATGAATCTAAATCTTTACCTGGATGATCGGATATATTTTCGATAAACTTATCAGCGATTTTTATATTCTGATCTGTCTTATAAAAGGCAATAGCGCTATAACCTACTACTCTTTCTTTATCGCCTAAAAGAGTAATTCCTGAATTGGCATAGCTTATTATTGAAACATTATTTCCTCCTAACTCTTTAACTGCAGTAACAACTGTTAATATTGGCCCTTCGCCGCAGGCACATGTTACCAAGGATGGGATCCCTGAGTTTAATTTTTTGTATAATTCTTGTCGAATGTCTAATGTATTCATTGATTTAATAACATTAAGAGTACTCTTATCGGTGCTCACAGCATCTTCATATTTGGGATAATGGGACAGATCAGAACTTGCGACGATCAAGGCCTTTTTATCCTTTAATATTCCTGCAAGTGCTTTGCCGAATTTTATACATAGGTCAGGATCATCAGTACCTATTATAACAGGAACTATTTTTACCTTTGGGAATAAGTACTGAATAAATGGAATCTCTACCTCAACAGAATGTTCAGATTCATGGGGGCCAATATCGGAGACGCAGTCAGGATCATTTTTAATAAGCTGTTCTGTGATTTCCTGATCGATATGGGCTATACCAAGTGGAGTACGGAAACCGCCTTTCGGGTAAACGGATATTTTATTGAACCCTGCCGTAGTGTGGTTAGTTCCAAGAATCACTATAATGTCATAGTCAAAATTTTTTGTCTGATTAAATGCATCCGCAGCAATCTGTCCTGAATACAAATATCCTGCATGAGGGGTGATAATTGCCAGAGGGATAGAATTACCACCGGGGACAGCATCCATGAAAAAATATTTAAGTGCATTTCTAAGTTTTAAAGAGTCAGCAGGGTAAAATTTTCCTGCAACAGCCGGGTTCCTTATTAACGATTCTTCCGTCTGACTTTTGCAGTTCGAAAAGCAGACACATAAAAGGATAACAATTGAAATCTTAATAGAAAATGGTTTCATTTCCATACTCCCGCAATTGTTGTTTTACAGAATGCACATTTACCATTGATAACATTATTTTCAGTTACAAAGAAATTACTTCTTTTAATTACAGCTTTTTTGCAAGACGGGCAGTATGAATTATTTCCTTCATGACCGGGTACATTTCCTACAAACGCATAATGTAATCCTTTACTCATTGCCAAATTTCTAATGTGTTCTAATGTTGCTATTGGTGTCGGGGGGAGGTTCAATAACTTATAGTCAGGGTGAAACCGTGTAAAGTGAACGGGGACATCAAAACCAACTTCACCCGCGATCCAATCTACCAGTCCCGACATCATTTTATCCGAATCATTCAATGTAGGAACAACCAGATTGACTATTTCAAGATGTGTTTTACTTTTAGCTATTTGTTTAATAGTACGAAGGACAGGGCTTAAAGAAGCATTGCAGACTTTATTGTAAAAATATTCACTATAACCCTTCAAGTCGATTTTGATAGCATCGAGGACGGAGCATAATTCATTCAGTGGTTCAGGATTCATAAACCCGCAGCTCACAAGAACTGATCTGATGTTATGTTTCTTTGCTTCCTGTGCTATGTTAACCATATATTCAAAAAAAGTAGTAGGTTCATTGTAGGTAAAAGCAATAACCGGAACATTATTTTGTTTAGAATTATTAACGATATCAATTGGTGGAGTGTATTTAACCGGATTATCTTCTGGACTTGATTGAGAAATTTCCCAATTCTGGCAGAAAAGGCAGGAGAGCGGGCATCCTGCAGTTGCAAGAGAATAGGCCTGAGAGCCAGGGAGGAAATGGTAAAAGGGTTTTTTTTCAATAGGATCTATGTGAATTGCAATAGGTCGTCCGTATACGAGTGAACGGAGCTCGCCTTTAAGATTTATTCTTCCCCGGCACTTTCCCCGGTCATTTTCTTTGATCAGGCAACCTTGCGCACAGAGTAAACATTTAACCGTTTTTTCTTTGTGATTATGAGATTTTTCATTTATTTCACCGGAGGAATGGCATGAACTGCACTCAGTTTTTTTTAAGATAGTTGATGTCCAGTACCTTGCAACCGGAGCATTCTTATAGAGATCATCTTTGTAGTCATAAAGTATTCTTGAATTTATATACTTAGTGAGGTTCTCTATACCAGAAGCTTTAGAAAGGATTAACGATGAACCGCCTAAAATTATTCCATACCTGGATAGATTAATAAGAAAATTACGGCGGGAAAGATTATTATCGTTCATAGTGAACCAAAGAAAATTATCTATGCTAATAGTAACTAAATCAAACGGAATTTTCAATAATACTGCAGATCATATTGAAATAATTGAGGTTAAGGGATGGAATTCCTATTTTTGACATGAAATAATTGGAGTAATAAATGAACAGGATAATAGAAGAGAAAATTCAGCAGGCCGTTAAAATTCTTAATGAAAAGAATATTGATATGTGGATTACATTTGTTAGGGAGAGCGCATATTCAAAAGATCCGGTTATGGATGTAATAGTAGGTACTAATGTTACATGGGAATCTGCTTTTACTATTTGCAGAGACGGATCGTATTCTGCAATTCTTGGATCACTTGATAAGGCGAATATGGAAGCAAAGGGGATATATAAAGACATTACGGGTTATGTTCAATCAATTAAAGGACCGCTTTTTAATATGTTAAATAATAAGAAGCCCAAATCTATTGCAATTAACTATTCAAAGAATTCAAACATAGCAGATGGGCTTACACATGGAATGTATTTAATTCTGACGGATTATATTAAAGGAACAGTCTATGCTGATAAGCTGGTTTCTTCGGAGGAAATTATTTCTGCGTTAAGAGGCAGAAAATCGCCGACTGAAATTGCCAATATGGCAGAAGCGGTCAATACGACACTAGCAATTTATGACAAAGTAACCGGGTTTATGAAACCCGGAATGACAGAGAAAGAAGTGGCTGATTTCATGTTAAGCATAGTAAAATCGAAAGGTTTGGAAACAGCGTGGGAGGAAGATCAATGCCCCGCGGTATTTACAGGGCCGGAATCCGCAGGTGCTCATGCTGAGCCCACAAAACGTACTATACAAAAAGGGCATGTTCTGAATATAGATTTTGGGGTGAAGATAAACGGATACTGCTCTGATCTTCAAAGAACATGGTACTTCTTAAAAGATGGTGAAGATAAAGCTCCTGCAGAAGTCATTCGAGGTTTTAACGTAATAAGGGATTCAATTCAGAAGGTAGCTGAAAAAATAAAGCCTGGTGTTATGGGATACGAGATGGATGATATTGCGAGAAATTACATTGTTGAGAATGGGTATGAGGAATATCCGCATGGATTAGGACACCAGGTAGGGAGGATTGCTCATGACGGTGGATGCGGCTTGTTTCCCAGATGGGAGCGATACGGTACGATACCATATATGAAAGTAGAAGAATCACAGGTTTATACTATTGAACCCAGATTACCTATTAAGGATTACGGAGTAGCAACTATTGAAGAAGAAGTTCTGGTGACAAAAGATGGATGCAGGTTCATCTCAAAGCCTCAGAAGGAATTGTATCTTATAAAAAGCTGAGGTAAATTAGATCAGAATTCACAATTTCGAATATAAGCAGTTTTTAATAAATCCTCATATTCCTCAAAGGATATTTGAACTGCTCCGAACATTTTTAGATGGGGAGTAATATACTGCACATCCAGTAAAACGAAATCTTTTTCCTTAAGATGTTGAAGTAAATATGAGAGCGCTGCTTTGGAAGCCTGTGGTACTTTAGAGAACATAGATTCACCAAAAAACGCTCCTCTGAATACAATGCCATAAAGGCCCCCGACCAATTTACCGCTCTGCCAGACCTCAATACTATGAATATGTTTCCTTTTATACAGCCGCAGATATGCTTCAATTAATTCATCTGATATCCATGTTGATTCCCTGTCGGCGCAGCCATTTACGACTGATAAAAAATCGGTATCCATTTTAAATTCAAATGCTGCAGTCTGAAGATATTTTTTTAATGAGCGCGGAATATTATAATTTCCGACAGGAATTATTGTTCTAATTTCCGGCCGGTACCAAAGTATTTCACCGTTTTTATCATCAGCCATAGGGAATGCGCCAGTAGCGTACATCCGAAGCATATTGTCGGGAAGCAAAAGTTCTTTAATATTTAAGGGTTTGTCACTCATAAATAAATCTATTACCATTAAATATATGCAAATAACCAGTTTGTTGAATTGTATACGGGAAATGAAATTGTTTAAGGACTATTCCAGGCGGATATAATTAGTTTTTCAGGTTTTTAGATATTAAATTTAATACTTAATTTTCAAAAATTTTATTCATTATATTTTTAGATCAATCAATGGAAAAATTAGCAGTAATCGCTTTAGGCGGGAATGCATTATCACGCGGAAATGAAGCCGGTACAATTGAACAGCAGGAGAAAAACACTGAAAATACGATGGTGCATCTTGTAGGTTTAATTGAAAAAGGTTTTAACCTTGTAATTACACACGGTAATGGTCCACAGGTAGGGAATATACTACTCAGGAATGAAGCGGGTTTTACTCAATATAAAATCCCCAAAATGCCATTGGATATTTGTGTTGCTGATTCACAGGGGGGGATAGGATATATGATTGAAAAGGAATTAAGGAATACGCTGAAAGAGAAAGGAATGAATAAAAATGTGATATCAATTATCACACAGGTTATTGTAGATAAGAAGGATCCAGCTTTTCAAAATCCTACTAAACCTGTCGGAGCATTTTATACTAAAGAAGAGGCCGATGAATTGGCCGAAGCGAACAAATGGATATTTAAAGAAGATCCCAGGAAAAGGGGTTGGAGGAGAGTAGTTGCATCTCCTAAGCCAGTTGATGTTTTAAATAAAGAGTTAATAAAAAGATTGGCTTGTGAAGGAAATATAGTAATTGCTGCCGGTGGAGGGGGAATACCGATTTATATGGATAACGGGCGTATTGAACCAATTGAAGCAGTAATCGATAAAGATCTTGCATCGTCTCTTTTAGCTTCTGAAATTGATGCAGATGCTTTTTTTATTTTAACTGATGTACCTAAAGCATGTATTCATTTTAATAAACCGGATCAGATATCTCTTGATGTACTGACACTAGCAGAATCAAAAAAATATTATGAGCAGGGGGAATTTGCTGCAGGCAGCATGGGTCCAAAAATATTAGCCGCAATTGAATTTGTTGAACACGGCGGCAAAGAAAGCATTATTACAGAGGCAACACAATTAAATGAAAGTGATTGTGGAACAAGAATTATATCAAACTAAACGGATAAGTTATGGCCATTAATATGAAGGGCAAAAGCCTAATCGAGATAAATCAATTAAGTCTTGAAGAGATCTATCAGATCTTCGACCTTAGCAGAACACTAAAGGAGAAACAGAATTCCGGGGAACCTCATAAATTGCTTGAGGGGAAGACCCTGGGGATGATCTTTTCAAAACCGTCTACCAGGACACGTATTTCTTTTGAAGCAGGAATTTATCAGCTTGGTGGTATAGGAATGTACTTTAACCAGAATGATCTTCAGCTAAAGAAAAGTGAAAGTGTCTCGGATACAGCCAAGGTGCTTTCCCGTTATTTAAGCGGGATAATGATAAGAACATTTGATCATCAGGATGTTATTGATCTTGCAAAATACGGCTCGATTCCGGTAATCAATGGTCTTACTGATCTGCATCATCCCTGTCAGGTATTAACCGATCTGTTTACAATACTTGAAAAAAGAAGAACACTTAAAGGCCTGAAGCTGGCATACATAGGTGACGGAAATAATATGGCGCATTCATTGCTACACGGATGTTCAAAAGTCGGAATGAATATTACAATTGCATCACCTTCAGGATATAAGCCTCTGAAAGAAATAGTTGAGGAGTCCAATGTC
>JARLHC010000042.1 GCA_031292455.1 Ignavibacteriaceae bacterium | reverse complement strand
CCGGATCAATAAAATTCGGCAATATGGGGAACGGAATAATGGAGAGAAACGTGGGAGAAGGAATTAAATTTTCTTAGTTTTATCTGCAACAGCATTGAGGTGAGCAATATCCTGAAAATAATTCTTTACAGTAAACCTTAAATTTTCATTGGAAGTGAGACTATCAATCTGCTTCATGGATAATTTAAATTTCAAGGCATTTGATGGTTGATCAAAATTCCCAGTTTCAGAAATTATGGAACCGGTATTCTTGACCGTTATTGTGTAAAAAACCAGGAAGTAGATAAATGCGAAAACAATAACTGCTGAAAGAAAGATTAAAGACTTTTTCATATATTATTCTCTCCAATGGTTATTACATTTATAACAAAAATAATAATTTCAATACAAAACTTAATAGTCATGTCTGAGATAAAAAATAATTTAAAATACAAGTTGTAATCAATGTTATTTTAGGTTTACTTTGGGCTCAATTAATATACGACAAATAAACAATGAATATCCATTATAATATAGCAAAAGAGCTTAATTTAAAGAACGAACAAGTTGAGTCAGTTATCAAACTACTTAAAGAAGATGCTACAATTCCTTTTATTGCGAGGTACAGAAAAGAGCATACAGGCGGACTTGATGAGGAAGTATTGCGTCAAGTTGAAGACCGGCTTTCTTATCTTACCTTACTTGAGGACCGAAGAGGTACAATCCTTAAAAGCATTGAAGAACAGGGGAAACTTACTGATGAGTTAAAAAATAAAATAATGGACTCAGTAAAGCTTACTGAATTAGAAGATCTTTATCTTCCTTATAAACCGAAGCGGAGAACAAAAGGAACAATAGCAAAGGCCAAAGGACTAGAGCCTTTAGCTCTATTTTTATTAGATAACCCCAAATTTGAAGGCAATATTGAGAAAAAGCTCTCTGAATTTATAAATCCAGAACTTGGCATAGAATCAATAGAAGAAGCATTACAAGGCGCCAAAGATATTATTGCTGAAATGATAAATGATAATGCTGAAGTAAGAAAAAGTGTAAGAGAATATCTTCAGGCAGAATCTGTGATAAAATCTGAAAGAGTAAAAGAAAAGGGATCGAATAAGGAGGTTTCTGAAAAGCAGAAAGAAAAAGACAAAAAAGAAATCTATCAAATCTATTATGATTTTAGTATTGATATTAGAATAATAAAACCCTATCAGGTATTAGCTTTAAACAGAGGGGAAAAGGAAAAAGCATTAAAGATATCTTTCATATTTGATGAACCAACAATTATCAATCTGGTACTTAAAAAATTCCTTAAATATGAAGAAACCGTATTTATAGAAATTTTTAAAGAGGCTACCCAGGATGCATTCACACGTCTTACATTACCATCTATTGAGCGTGAAGTACGGGCCCAACTAACTGAGATTGCTGATCTACATGCAATTGAAATATTTGCTTCTAATCTAAGACAACTATTACTCCAGCCCCCTATGATGAACAAAATAATCATGGGTATTGATCCAGGCTTTTATTCCGGCTCAAAAGTAGCTATTTTAGACGTTACAGGGAAATATATAGAAGGGGTTACAATATATCCACATCCCCCACAAAACAGATCATCAGAAGCTAAGAAAATTCTCCTGAATTTGACGATTAAGCACAAAGTTGAAATAATTGCAATTGGAAACGGTACTGCATCCAGGGAAACCGAGATGTTGATTGCTGAACTAATCAGAGAAAGCCAGCTATCGTGCCATTATGTAATTGTAAGCGAAGCAGGAGCATCAGTATATTCCGCTTCAGAAGTTGCGAAGAAAGAATTTCCTGATCTTGAGGCAAGTCAAAGGGGAAACATTTCAATAGGCAGAAGATTACTCGATCCATTAGCTGAACTTGTAAAGATTGATCCTAAATCGATTGGAGTAGGGCTTTATCAGCATGATGTAGATCAGAAGCTACTAAATCAAAAACTTGATAAGGTTGTTGAAAGCTGCGTTAATTATGTAGGAGTTAATCTTAACACTGCTTCCGTATCCTTGTTAACGCATGTTTCCGGACTTAACAAAAGAATTGCTGAAAATATTATCAAGTTTAGAGAAAAAACGGGCAAGTTTAAGTCAAGAGTGGAGTTGAAAGAAGTAACTGGGTTAGGCGAAAAAACATTTGAACAGTCAGCCGGATTCCTTAAAATACCGGATGGTGACAATCCACTTGATAATACATTCATACATCCTGAATCATATCAGTCGACAAAGTTAATCCTGCAAAAGTTCAACATACCTCTTACTCATCTGAAAGATTCACAGCAGGTTATATCTCTGATTTCTGTTAAGCAGGGAACTAAAAAGCTATCAGAAGAAATCGGAGTAGGCGAACCGACCTTGGTAGATATTATTGAGAATCTAAAAAGGCCAGGGAGAGATCCACGGGAGGAAATGCCAAAGCCCATATTGAGAAGCGATATTCTGAAAATCGAAGACCTTCAGGAAGGAATGAAACTGAAAGGAACTGTAAGAAATGTCGTAGATTTCGGGGCATTTGTAGATATCGGTGTAAAACAGGATGGATTACTTCACGTTTCACAAATGGCCAACAGGTTTATTAAAAATCCACTTGATTTAATAAACGTAGGGGATATTATTGATGTTACGATAACCGGAATCGATATAGCCAGGGGGAGGATTTCTTTGAGGATGAAAGAATAATCATGATAAAAATTGAATCATTTTGATAAACTGATGTTTTATATCTGAATCAAAATTTATATATTCATAATCAGAATCTTATATATATGAATATTTATAACAGACTTTTAGAAATCATACGCATTAAGGGAGCTGTTTATTTAGTTCTCCTTGATCCGGATAATCTGCAAGAAGATAAACTTGTAATATTTACAAAACATTGTGAAAAGTGCGGGGTTGATGGATTTCTGATTGGCGGCAGTTTGTTGATAAATGATAATCTTGAATATTTTCTTAAAAAGCTAAAATCCATTACTTCCCTTCCAACAATTATTTTTCCAGGAGATGTTAATCAAATATCACCACAGGCTGATGCGATCCTTTACCTATCAGTGGTAAGCGGCCGGAATCCAGAGCATCTTATTGGAAAACATGTGCTTGCAGCACCCATTATCAGAAAATGCGGTATTGAACCTATTGCCACCGGATATCTATTAATAGAATCAGGAAGAACTACGACAGCTCAATACATGAGCGGAAGCTTACCAATTCCTAGAAATAAACCGGAAATTGCAGCCGCGACAGCCCTGGCAGCTGAATACTTAGGAATGAAACTTATTTATCTTGAAGCAGGATCGGGAGCAGATAATCCGATTCCTAATGAAATGGTTAAAGCAGTTACCACATTATGTTCAGTACCGGTTATAGTAGGTGGAGGGATTAAAACTCCTGGTATAGCAAAAGAGAAAGTAGTTAACGGCGCTAAAATAATAGTTACGGGCAATTTTTTTGAAGATGAAACACATTGGGATCTGATCAGGGGGTTTGCTGAAGCTGTACATATTAATTCACCACTCCTAGTTTAGGTTCTAATAATAATATCTTATGCTAAAAACTCTTTTAGTCAAAGATTATGCATTAATTGAAAGTATTAATATTGAGTTTGGTAAAGGGCTTAATATTATAACGGGAGAAACTGGTGCTGGTAAATCAATCCTGGTTGATGCAATGGGTCTCCTGCTCGGAGAGCGAGCTTCTACCGAGGTAATCAGAAAGGGGGCGTCTAAATCATATGTGGAAGGGATTTTTGATATAACCAATAATAAAAAGATTGATGCATTCCTAAAAGAAAATAATATTGAGCCTATGCGTGAGCTCATATTAAGAAGAGAGATATCTTTAAAAGGAAACAACAGATGTTTTATAAATGATACTCCTGTTTCGTTAGCAGTTATCAAAAATATCGGCAATCTTTTGGTTGATCTTCATGGACAGCATGAACACCAGTCCTTGTTACGAAATGAAACTCATATCGATTTCCTGGATGAATTCGGCAACTATGATGACCTTATTGAAGAATATAGTAAATATTATTCCGGACTTCACACTTTATTAAATGAACTGAAAGGGCTTGAGGAGAAGGAATTCTCATTAAAAGAGAAGAAAGATTTTTATGCTTTTCAGATAAAAGAAATAGATTCAATCTCACCGGCAGAAGACGAAGAAGTTAAGCTTGTTGAAGACTTAATAATACTTGAGAATTCAGAAAAACTAGCATCTACAGCATCCAAACTTTATGGCGATATTTATGAAGATGAAAATTCCGTATATGATTCAATTAACAAGATAAAGAATAAGCTGACTGAACTTATTGAAATAGATAAATCTTTCGACGAATCATTGAGTGAATGTAAGAATGCACTCGTTTTAATTAAAGATATAGCAGAGTTTGTAAGAACCTATAAATCGCATATAGAGATTGAACCCGCAGAAGTTGACAGAAAAAGAGACCGCCTTGGGGCTTTAAGTCTTTTAAAGAAAAAATATGGGGGGAGTATTAATGCTGTTATAGTATATAGGAATAAAATAGGTGCTGAATTTGATCTTGCAGAAAACTTTTCAGAAAAAATAGGTGGCTTAGAAAGGCAGATAGATAACCTTCGAGAGCAATGCGGAAAAGCTGCCGATAATATTTCCCAAAAAAGAAAACAAGCTTCTGTTCTAATTAATAAAGAAGTGAAGAAAGTGCTGGTTTACCTTGGAATTCCGGATTCAAGCTTTGATATAAAGATAAAGCAGAGCACTGCCTCCCTTAACGGGGATTATATAACCATAAATGGGAGCAAGTTTTCTTATACTGCAAAAGGAATTGATGAAGTAGAATTTTATATTTCAACAAATATTGGAGAAGATCTAAAACCATTAGCCAAAGTTGCTTCAGGAGGTGAAGTCTCAAGAATAATGCTTGCGTTAAAGACTATCCTTGCAAAGAATGATAAATTCCCCCTGCTTATTTTTGATGAAATAGATACGGGCGTAAGCGGAAGAATTGCTCAGAAAGTGGGAAAAGCATTAAAATCGCTTGCAGAGTTTTATCAGGTCATTTCAATCACACACCTTCCTCAGATTGCAGGACTTGCGGACCACCATTTTATTGTAGAAAAAAACACTCATAATGGAAGAGTAGTTAGTTCTATAAAGAAACTAAATGAAAATGAAAGAGTAAGAGAAATAGCCAAACTCCTGAGCGGTGAGATTATTACTGAAGCAAGCTTAGAGAGCGCTCGTGAGCTAATAATGTCCAGATAGAATTTTTCACATCATATATCTTAAAAGAAAAAATCAAATTTAAATTACAGTTAATAAATTTCTGGACTGATGCGAATTATTATAAAGGTTATTTTGAATCAGGTATAGATTTTATGAATGAAACTGCTTTATATATCCATATTCCCTTCTGTGATCATAAGTGTATTTACTGCGATTTCTATTCGATTATTACAACGGATAACATTTCTTCATATAAAGAAGCATTGATAAAAGAAATCGATTACTACTCTTCGTTATATTCGGAAGAAAGCTATATTACTTCCATTTACTTCGGAGGTGGAACACCATCATTAATGGAGGCCCGCTATCTATATGATATAATAAATCATATAAAGACAAAATTCCATGTGGCCCCTGCTCCAGAAATCTCTATGGAAACTAACCCCGGAACAGTGAATAAAAATAAACTGAAAGAATTTCTAAGATTAGGTATAAACAGGATTAGCATAGGCGTTCAATCTTTTGATGAAAATGAATTAAAATTCCTAACCAGAATACATGATAAAAAAACTGCAATCGCTACAGTATTCAATGCGCTTGAGGTAGGATTTGAAAATATCAGCATCGATTTGATTTTTAACCTCCCAAAGCAGACCAAGTGGACCTGGAGAAGGAATATTGAGATTGCGACCTTACTTCCCATAAATCATATTTCGGCTTACAGTTTAATTCTTGAAAGGGGTACAATATTAAACAAAATGGTTCTTGACGGAAAAGTAGCCTTGCAGGATGAGGATTACGATGCTGATCTTTATGAAATAACAATTAAAGAACTAGAAGAGAGAGGATTTCAGCAATATGAAGTATCCAATTTTGCAAAACCGGGATTTGAATGCCTGCATAATACTGCATACTGGAGATATAAAAATTACATAGGATTCGGCACTTCAGCTCATTCATTTATGAACGATAAAAGGTGGTGGAATTATTCAAGCCTTAAATTATATCAAGCTCGAGTCGCAGAAAAGGGAATGGCCGAAGCTAACTATGAAATTATTTCTCCGGAAGAGAGCATTAGTGAGTATATAATGCTTGCTCTAAGAAGTTATGGTATTGAAATAAGTAAAATGGAAAAGAGGTTCGGCAAGGAATGGATGGAAAAAAATATGAACTACCTCCAAATATTGACTGACAATAATTTTATTATTGTCAACAATAATTGGATTAAGCTAACAAAGAAGGGATACACAATCTGCGATGAAATAATCTCAAAATTTAAATAATTTTATACCTTCGTGGATTGTAACTACATGATAAGGTCAGTAATTTTTTCTATCAGATAATCAGGTTTTTCAATTTCAAGTGCACTCCTTGACCTATAACCGTATGTAACGCCACAAGTTTTCACTTTTGCGTTTATACCACATCTTATATCCAATTCTGTGTCGCCTGTCATCAAACTTTCGCCAGGAGAGCAATTCAAATTACGACAAATAATCAATAAGGGTTCAGGCATGGGTTTAATAGGAGTTCCTATCATCCTGCCCATAACACAAGAGAAATATTGTCTCAGTCTAAAATGGTCAATTATTTTATCAGCCTGGTCCTGTCCCTTAGTGGTGAGCAATGATACTTTTATATCTTTAAACTTTAAATATTGCAATACTTCCATAACTCCTTCATAAAGCTTGGAATCATCAATAAAATCAAAATAGTATGATTTATAAATATCAATAAAATGCTCAATATCAGGGACAGGGATTTTGAGATCACGGAAAATATCAAAAAAATGCTGCCCTATCTTATTGTGGAATTCATCGTGGGAAAAAGTTCCCGGTATCTTCAAAACTTCAAGTGTTTTTACAGTGGTTTTGAAAATTGTCATATAAGAATCAATTAAGGTGCCATCCAGATCAAAACAGACATGTTTTATATCATTAAGAATTTTTTTCATATTGTTAACCTAACAAATTCGGATTAAATATTAAAAATAATGGGGCTTTGATTTTTAACAATTATTTAGAACAAAATTATTTTAATAATTTTTATTCATTGACTCTGGAATATATGATGTGATATATATATCTTATAATGTAGTATCCATCTCTAATTAGCATAAATTCAAGTAGAGATACTTATAAAATTTATACACAATTAAATTACATGGAGGCATAATGAACAAATTCAAACTACTATTACCCTTCCTTTTTCTAATAGTTCTTTTAGGAGCACAAAATAAGAGCTATGCTCAAAGCCAACCGGTACTTTATTTCTGCGAAAGATATGATTCTGATGACGGCGAGATTGGTATAAGCGATAGATTTACAACCGGATACTTAACTGTAATGGTTAAAAGCTCTTCAGAATTAGGATTAACAAATTGTCATATCCAGTTTGACAGGTATAATGCGGCTTCAGATAAATTTGAGTTCTATAAAAAGTTTGACTATAAAATAGAAAAAGATATGAAATATGTGTTTTTCAACAAAAATGAAGACAATGATTTAAGTTTTGATAAGCCTGGGTTCTATAGAGTATTCCTTCTTGATAAAAATGATAAAACTATAGCAAGTGCATTAGTACAGATTATTCCAAAAGACTGATAGTTTGTTCAGGGGCTGCTCGATTATAATGGGCAGCCCAATTCCTTACTTCTTCCCTACATATAATTATCAAATTCTATTAGTTACGTAAAGTAAAAATATATAATTGCAATTGAATCCCATTCTATTAAGGCGTATTTTTATATACTAATTTACCAATAGAAAAATGGAGAGTGATCATGTCTAATAAAATACAAGAGCTTCTTGGAAGTGAAGCTGATGCACTATTAAATTACAAAGCAAAGTTTCCCAAAGAACAATTGCATCTGCCAGGACCTGATTTTGTGGATAGAATTTTCGCACAGACTGACAGAAATATTAATGTATTGAAAAACCTTCAATCGATCTTTTCACATGGAAGATTGTCAGAAACAGGCTACGTTTCAATTCTACCTGTTGACCAGGGAATTGAACATACTGCCGGTGCATCTTTTGCACCAAACCCTCAATATTTCGATCCGGAGAATATTATTAAGCTCGCAATTGAAGGCGGATGTAATGCAGTAGCTTCCACTTTAGGAGTGCTGGGTATGTGTTCAAGAAAATATGCTCATAAAATCCCATTTATTTTAAAAATAAATCATAATGAGCTTTTAACATATCCCAACAAATATGACCAGATCATGTTTGCAGGAATAGAGCAGGCCTGGGATATGGGAGCAGCAGCAGTCGGGGCTACAATTTATTTCGGTTCAGAAGAAAGTTCTCGTCAGATCATTGAGGTAAGCGAGGCGTTCCAGTATGCTCATGAACTAGGTATGGCTACTGTACTTTGGTGTTATCTCAGAAATACTGAATTCAAACAAAAAGATAAAGATTACCATGTTGCTGCTGATTTGACAGGCCAGGCAAACCATCTTGGAGTTACTATTGAAGCAGACATTATTAAACAAAAGTTGCCTGAATGCAATGGTGGATTTGAAGCTCTCAAGTTTGGAAAAACTCATAAAAAGGTTTATACAGATCTTTCCACTGACAACCCAATTGACCTGACAAGATACCAGGTAATAAATAATTACATGGGAAGAGCGGGACTTATAAATAGCGGAGGTGCATCAGGTGCTAATGATTTTGAAGAAGCAGCAAAGACTGCCGTAATAAATAAGAGAGCCGGTGGAATGGGATTAATATCAGGAAGGAAAGCTTTCCAGCGTCCAATGGCGGAAGGTGTTAAACTTCTGAATACTATTCAGGATGTTTATCTTGCTAAAGAAATAACAGTAGCTTAGATTTTTTTCTAACTTTATTAAAAAGGCGGATTATTGTTCCGCCTTTAATTTCAACATAATTATGTCTCTTTTCCTTACAAATATGCTCGTCACTATTCCCCCCGTTTACAGAAAATTAAATTTCAAAGGCTGAAACGAGCGCATTTCCAGCGCAATTCGAGCGCATTTCCTCACTTACACAACATTCAATTTAGATTCCCCTTATAATACCTGATTTAGTCTATGGTTTCAATAAGAATTCTGCTATCTTACCCAATTCCTGAACACTTATATTATTAAATGAGGGCATTATTGTGCCCGGGTACTTTTCCTTAAAAGATTGGAATCTGTCACCGTCCATAAATGATTCCGGATTTCTCAAATAATTTATCAGCTTATCCTTTGACCAATTTTCCTTTAGGTTTGTAAGAGGAGGCGCTTTCATTGTTCCAGCAAGATCAACTCCATGACACCCGGTGCATCCAAGTCTTCCCATCATATCCTTCGGGGAAAGTTCCTGGGATTGATTCGACATTTCCCCCTGAGGTACAGGATTTGAAGATTGTTTCTTATCTTCACGGGGAGCTCTTGTCAATCTTCCTAGCACGAATAAGAAAATAAATAGGAATAAAAATGCGGCTAACCAGATTTGAGGTTTTGTCATACTTCTCTTTGTAATTAAAAATGATGCTTTATATTGGGAAACTTATTAAAAAGTAAACCTATAACAAAACAAAGTAAATTTGTGATATTATGCAAAATAACAGCTTAATTAATGAAAAAAGTCCATATCTGCTTCAACATGCACATAACCCGGTAAACTGGTTCCCTTGGGGAGAGGAAGCATTTCAGAAAGCCAGTTATGAGGATAAGCCGATATTTCTTTCAATAGGATATTCTACTTGCCATTGGTGTCATGTTATGGAAAGGGAATCTTTTGAGGATAAGGAAGTGGCGGATTTAATGAATAAGACTTTTATATCTATAAAGGTAGACAGGGAAGAGCGTCCGGAAATAGATGGAATTTATATGACAGTATGTCAGATGTTAACGGGTAGTGGAGGATGGCCATTGACAATAATTATGACACCTGACCAAAAGCCATTTTTTGCTGGAACGTATTTTCCTAAAAATGACCGGTTCGGCAGAAGTGGACTCCTTTCTTTAATCCCTAAAATCAATGATTTATGGAATAACAGGAGACAAGAAGTATTTGATTCTTCAGAAGCAATAACAGTTTCCCTAATAACATCCTTAAAAACAAATCCAGGTAAAATGTTAGGTGGGGAAATATTTCTAAAGGCATTTGAAGAATTTAAAAGTAAGTACGATAAAGAATCAGGAGGGTTCGGACATTCACCCAAATTTCCCACCCCACATAATCTGACGTTTCTACTAAGATACTGGAAAAAATACAAAGATAATTCTGCAATTGAAATGGTTGAAAATACCTTAACCAGAATGCGG
>JARLHC010000041.1 GCA_031292455.1 Ignavibacteriaceae bacterium | reverse complement strand
GGTTAAGCGGTAGATTATTATTAATATTACTGAACTAATTGGATATTTAGCTTCTGCGCTTATAGCCGTTTCGCTGATGATGAGCGGCATAGTGAAGCTAAGGATTATCAATTTAACCGGAGCAATTTTCTTTGCTGCATACGGGCTAGTGAAAGGGGTTTACCCGGTTGCTTTTGTAAACGGTTTTATTTGTATTGTAGATATTTATTATCTATATGATATTTTTAAGGTAAAGGAATATTTCAGAATACTGGAGATGGACAGGGATTCGGATTACCTTACTTATTTTCTGGAATTCCATGCTAATGAAATTAAAAAATATATTCCTTCATTCCATTACACACCAAATCAGGATAATACAGTTTTTTTCATTCTAAGGAATTCTATTCCTGCGGGTTTGATATTCAGTCGCCGGAGAAGCGACAACAGTCTTTTTATCGAACTTGATTTTGTTATTCCGGGTTATAGAGATTTAATGATCGGGAAGTATGTTTATAAGAACATTTTTAACAAAACAGGGGCAAGTAAACTTTTCAGCTATTCAGGGAATCCTAAACATGAGAAGTATCTTAGAAAAATGGGTTTTGAGAAGACCGATCTGGACGGAATTCCGGTTTATTGTTTAAACTCTGATCATCAGTGTTGAAGGATATTTTAAATGTTTGAATATCAGAAGAACAAGAGATATTTTGCTCAAGTTACGGGGATGATGGAGGAGATATGTGAGCAAGAGTTAAAGGAACTGGGTGCAGTAAATACAGAGAAAGGATACCGGGGAGTTTATTTTGAGGCTGAAGCGTCGACTGTATACAAGATTAATTACACATCAAGATTATTGTCGCGTGTATTAGCACCTCTGACAATATTTTACTGTGATAATCCAAATGTATTATTAAAGACTGCGGAGATAATCCACTGGGAAGAGTTGCTCCCTATAAACAGAACCTTTGCAATAAGTGCTTCTGTAAGCAACAGCAAAATAACCAATTCATTATATGCATCGCTTTGCCTGAAAGACGGGATTGCGGATTATTTTAATGCAAAATATGGAAAGAGGCCTGATGTTAATACTGCGAATCCTGATGTAAGGTTTAACCTTCATATAGAAAAAGACAGAGCGGTAATTAGTCTTGATACCTCCGGAGAATCACTTCACAAAAGAGGATACCGGTTATTGGCAGGAGAAGCGCCGATGCAGGAAACACTGGCTGCGGCAATTATAAGAATAAGCAGATGGGATGGAGCCAAACCTTTGCTTGACTGCATGTGCGGATCGGGTACTATAACTGCCGAAGCGCTTATGCATTATTGCAGAATACCTGCACAGAATCTAAGGAAGAATTTTGGATTTTTTAATATGCCCGAATTTGATTTCAAACTCTGGGAAAACATTAAGAGAGAGTGCGACAGTGAGATAAGACCATTACCTAAAGGGATCATTTTCGGCAGCGACAGATCTGCTGAAGCAATAAAGGTAGCGAAAGCAAATTTATCACGGCTGCCTTATCATGATTCAGTTGATTTGACATGCAAATCTTTTCAGCAGACAGATCAATTTGAAAACGGGACACTGATAACTAATCCACCATATGGTATACGTCTTGGAAAAATTGAAGATGTACAGGAACTATACAAAGAACTGGGAGATTTCATTAAACAAAAATGCAAGGGGAGTTCGGCATATATATATACAGGAGAAACTTCACTGCGAAAATATATAGGACTTAAAACAACGAGGAGGATTCCTTTAGCCAATGGAAAACTTGAAGGGGTACTCCTTCAAATTGACAGTTATGAGGGGACCAAAAAGAAATTCTATTCAGAGTAAGGATGCCTTTAAGTGACTCATATCAGAATAAAAATATGTTGTATATCCTCAATTGAAGAAGCGAAGTCAGCGATACTATATGGGGCGGACGCTCTTGGTTTTGTTTCCGCTATGCCAAGCGGAGCCGGAGTAATTGAAGAAGAGCTCATACCATTGATTGTTTCCAAAGTACCACCTCCTACAGCTACATTTTTATTAACAAGCAAAGTAGATGCTGAAGAAATTATCCCGCAGATTCTTCGCTGCAGAACAAACACAGTTCAATTAGTTGACAGGGTAAAAACTGAAGTTTATGATAAAATACATTATGCACTTCCTTGGATTAAGATTGTACAGGTAATACATGTAAACAGTAAAGATTCTATTAAAGAAGCAGAATCAGTATCCCAGTATGCAGATGCACTATTATTAGATTCAGGAAATCCATCACTTAAGATAAAGGAATTGGGCGGAACAGGCAGAGTGCATGACTGGTCGATAAGCAAAACAATATGTGAAAGAACAGATAAGCCAGTATTTTTAGCCGGGGGGCTTAATGCTGAAAATGTTATTGAGGCAATAAGAGCTGTTCGTCCTTTCGGTATAGACGTATGCAGCGGAATAAGAACCAATGGTTGTCTTGATTTAGGAAAGCTTAAACAATTTATCTCAAATATAAAAAACATACCTGTTAATTAATCACTTTTTTTATCC
>JARLHC010000007.1 GCA_031292455.1 Ignavibacteriaceae bacterium | reverse complement strand
CAAGAAGAATAATGTAAACTCCCGGCAACCTGATATAATAGGTTTATATTCTATGTTTAAATATGAGGTCATACAGGCAGCTTTCAAACTTGATGTAACATTACCAAAGTCAGTTTATAAACTACAAGCGAATTACTAAAAGATCAAAGATTAAAAAAATCGTTTACATAATTTCCCATCGAATTGAGCCATATGATATTATTTGACCAAAACAAATTTCTTAGTTGTGCTGTAATATTCGGATTCTAACGTGTAGAAGTAAATACCACTGGGTAAATAAGCACCGTTAAATTGAACTGTATAATCGCCCGCGGGTTTATTTTCATCGATTATTATAGCGACTTTTTCCCCAATCACGTTAAAAACAGTAAGCCTTACATTCCCCTCCTTTGAGATAGAATAGTTTATTGTAGTAATAGGATTAAATGGGTTAGGAAAATTTTGCTGTAAATTAAAGGTAATTGGATTATTGTTTTTACCTTCAACATTAGTTATTATAGCATATTCTATTTCTATAACTGATCCGCCATAATTTAAAACATTTTCATGATTATTATAGTATAATTTAAAATCGAAAGGATATTTTATCCAAGTTCCGTTTTCAAAATAAAATCCTTCTGCACGTATACAATTCCCATTGTTATCATATAAATATAGAGCTTTTTGAAAATTAGACCACGTACCATTTTCCCAATTATCATAATACACGGTCATAGGGTTTCCGAAATTATCAAAAGTCCAGGTTGCTCTCTCTGAGTAAACAAAAGTACTATGTAACCACGTCTGGGAGATTGAGGAAATACGATTACCATAATTATCATAACCATACCGATATATCAATCTGGGACTCCAGCCAACGCTGGACCATCCATCTATACGTTCAATAGCAAGGTGATTGAAATCATCATAAAAAAATGTACCTTTTACTAAATTAGTCCATGAGTTGTATGCCCAAAGTTCATCAATATCTGTAAGCATGTTCCCCAAGCTATCATAGGTGTTGGTAATTCTCTCATGATTCGCCCATAGATCATTTGACCAGTATTGACTCAAATATGAAATCTGGTTGCCGGAATTGTCATAATTGTAAGTGTATTTCGAAGTATTTATTAATATATTATTTGAGGCTGTTTCTTCTACTGCTATTAGGAGATCGCCCGAATTGTCATAGGTAAAAGTTTCTCTGTCATTTATATTCCAGGAGCCGCCCTCCCATATTTCGCTAAGATATATAAGCATTTTGCCTAACTCATTATAAGTAAAAGTGAGCCTATTGTTATTTATCCATTCACCATTTATTAAATCTTCATCGAAGACTGTAAGTTGTCTACCATAATTATCATACGTCATTGTTATTTTGTAAATAATTACCCACTCGTTATCTACCCAATTTTCTCCGATATTTGTAAGACAGTTGCCAGCATTATCATAAGTATTTATATTTTCCCAATCATTTTCCCATCTACCATTTGACCATTCTGCATCTATTTCTGTTATACAATTTCCTAGGTTATCGTAAGAATAGGAATACCTAATGCTATCATCAAAAGTTATTGTGGTCGGTCTGTATAGAATTGAATTAATATTATCGTTTATATTCTTCCTTTTACGTAGCAGGTTATTCTGGAATTTCTGAAATTCTTTATTTTCGGCATGATTCTTTACTGAATGTTTAACAATATCTTCAGGGTAATTTCTAAGAAATGGGTCGTTTATCATCTTCTCATTAATTTGAGAATGAATATATGACACCATGTTGAAGCAATATAAAGAAATAATAAATAAATATTTCATTCGTAAACCCTTTTAAATCTGTCGATAAAATAAAAAATGAAAGCGGATTGTGTTTATATTCATATTATAGCCAATTGATTCTACTCAAAAAATATTATACACATAATGCCGATGTAACTGATATTATAATTGGAACCATACTCATATTGTTTATTAATTTAATCATTGATTGTGCGAGTGAGGGATTAATCCTTCCATAGATCAAGGATAATGGGAGCTATTTTTTAGAAATAAAATTTTAGTAAGATTTCCCATACTGATGCTACAGAATTAATTTTATTAGTTAAATTTTATACCATCATGAGGTTCTAGTGATGAAAACATAGTCAATTTAAACTATTAAAGTCAAATTTAATTTAAAGCTTTGTGCTACCATTTTCGGAATTAATAAAGAATTTAGATTGTCCCAGAAATCAAAGGTTTAGAGCGATTTATTTTTCACAATTTAACGATATTCCTCGTACAAAATAATATATACTTAAACGTATCGTAAGTGTAAGCCGTTTTGCTGATAAGTATATTTGAAAAATAACCATAAATAATTCATTACCGAAAGCAAAAATATATTATTCGATCAAATGAATATTGATTCTAATAGAATAGGGGATATTAGAATCGGTCCACAGAATGTTAGAGGAGAGATTAACTCTCTTTTTCTGGCTTTGTTTGACCCATGCATTATCCGATTGGATCCACCTAATAGTCAATCTCAGAATGAATGCGATATTCCAAATATTCAGCAGTACTATTCTTTAATAAATTTCACAGGTAAGATATTTTCTGTTGATGATAAAAAAATAAACTATAAAGTTGAAAACTTCTATTCTGATCCTGATATGGAAATGAAATCGCTTAAATCTTTACCTTTTGTTTGAAAAAAATGGAGGGTGTTTAACTCTCCATTGAATAACTAATTTAACATTTCAGCTGCACAGCTAAAGGTCCTTTTTTATTAACTCCCTAGAACCGTACCAGATAGATTTCAAACGTATAGAAACAGATTTAGAACTTAATCGATAATGATCAACATATTCAGTGACAGCATTATAAGCTCCCCATAGGGTTCACCCTGCTATATCAGTTCCTGTTTCATTTTCAAACTGTTCTACAATTTTCTCCTGCACCTCTTTCATATATGAAGTATTCATTGAAAATAACGGAAGGGGAAATACTTTATTTACATATTGATTCAGTAAGACTGTATTGATTTGCATGAAACTCATATCCTGTTAATATTCGCTGAGCACTTCAAAAAACTTATTGCTTAAGCCGATTATTTCACGAGCTTGTTTGAGTTTTTTTCTGCCTGCTGGGTATGCCAAATGCGTGCCTGCTGTTCTGAACCTTTCAATGCAAACGATAGTGTGTTCTCACAGACTACCCTTACGGGAGTAAGTTTCGCTGAAACCGTACTTGTACCATCGTGTGTGTTGGTTAGTAGTAAATGCTTCTCAACTATATCGTTTCCGCGCACTTTGATATAATCGGGAAGTTTTGTCAAAAACCAGATTATTCCTCAGTTTCAGGTCTACATGATTCCTCACCCTTAAATAAGCAGAACTCATTAAAATCGTTGGCATTTTTACTCCTCAAAACGACAAACAGGAGTAAAGGTGTCCTAAAAAAAATAGTAATCATGGAATTATCCGACATAATCAAAAGGATCAGAGACGAACAAAGTATTAATAGAATATCCAGGGTAACCAGTCGTACCGGAAAACGAGTAGGAAGTATATATCTCTAATCAGACAGGAGGGTATTAGCTGAACATTCAAGATCGGCAATTGTTCTGCTGACTTTAAGTATCCGTTCGAATGCTCTTGCCGGGTGTCCTAATTTATTGAGCGCCATTTTGAGAAATTCCTAACAACTAGAAAGAAAAACCTCATACACTTCTGGCCAGCAGTTCGCATTAAACATCAGGTGAGGCCGTATTATTGATTAATATCCGACAATCTTTTTAATACAGAATCTTTTTTTAAATATTTATCCAACTCTGCATATGTAATAGGAATGTTAAAAAATATTTCCAATTCCTTATTTTGATGAAAAAAGTCAAAAAATCCATCGAAAATAAAATGCAAATATCTGTTGTCGATATAGTAAGTGTCCCATTTATAAACATCTGTGATTATAAAATGTTTATCAACTGAAATTTTAATGTTGCCCGATTTATTATTAATGCCAAAAGCATCTGCCCATACCTCATCAGAATAATTATTTCTGTCTTTAGTTAACTCCGGCTGTATTTTCTTGCACAAATAATTATTAAATAAGACTTTTTTATCTTTATCAATTTCTTCCCAAAGTACGATTTCCTTTTTATTTACTATATTAAATGTGTGATATTCGACTCCATCTGAGACAAATGCCGCCATATTCTCCCAAATATGAGTTGTACTTAGAATATTCTTCCGATCAAATTCGATTTCTAAAGGCGCTCTGTCTTTAAGGTAATCATCGTCTTTCCAATAACTCTGATCCAGTTCGTCTCCCAAAGATGAACTATCAGATAATATTAGGTCTTCTGGTTTAGGAGTTTTAGCATATTTCTTATAAATGGGACTTGTTTTATATAAGCCAACTTTAATCGAAGAACTATTTTTATTTTTTTCCCATGTCCCTGTTATACTATCACCAAATAACGAACAGTCAAAATATCCGGTTATATTATTTTCATCAACCCTTTCAGTTAAAGAAATTTTATTGCCAACTATAGATCCTGACAGTTTAATTTCATTTCCATGTTTCTTGTAAAAATATGAACCGGAAACTAATCCGTCAGAATTAGAAATTGTCAGGTCAACCCAGACTGATGCTTTGCCTACATTACCCTCATAGGATTGTGCATTAAGTTGAACACAAAAAAGGATTATAGAAATAATAAACGTGATTTTAATTTTCATGTTCTCTCACACTGTTTTTTTATCATCTTATAGAATTCTTAGACTCAGTTTCTTCCCCACTGCTTCCAGATATTCCTTTAAAGTAGATAACCGTATATCTTCTGAATGGTTTTCTATTCTGGATATTGCTGACTTCTGAGTGTTCAATCTATTGGCTAATTCTTCCTGTGAAATCCCGGCTTCTTCTCTTGCCTGTTTAAGAAGTACTCCAATTTTGAAGTTCTCATACCCCACCTCAAAATCCCTTGCGAATATTTTATCTTTTCGTTTCCGCTTTGCTATATATCTCTCTAAATCATCATTTAACTTTTCTTTCATAATATTATTTTTCCCATATTCCACTTATATGCTATGATGTTTGTGTTCTAAAGGGAATGATTCAATCCGATAATTAAGAATATTTGGATTTTTTTTAAGCAGCTCTAATAGTATCTTAGTTGAGCCCGTTGGGGTTCGTGTACCTTGTTCCCATTGTCTGACTGATGAGGAACTAACATTCAATACTTTTGCAAATACACTTTGGCTTAGTTTAATTCTTTTCCGTATCTCCAGAATATCTTTGGCTTGTATTTCTACATCAGGAATTATTACTCCAAACTTTTTTAATTCTTTTTCAGAGAATGAGGTTTTGATACCTATGTCTACCAATCCTTGTAATGATTCACCAATTGCTTTTTTTATCGATTTTCTCATAGACCTTCCTTTATACCAATAATTTTACCTAATTCCATTAGTTTTTGATAATTTCGACTATCCATTGTTAAATATTCTTTCGCTAAAGATTTAAAATAAATTAATTCATCTTTATCCAGGTTATCTTTTTCATTTTTAGAAAAACCATAAATAAAAATAGCTATATCGGCCTCTCTATAAACAACAAATGTTCTAAAACTACTACTTTTACCCTTTCCAATCTTTTGAGTACGAACTTTATAAAGGCTACTGCCTAAATTTACTACCCCAAGATTATTTGAAATATTTTTAATTGTATCTAATAGTTTTTCATCAGTGATAAAATTCTTTTTAGACCATTTATCAAACCATTTAGTTTTAAGTTTCAACATTACAAATATATCACATTGTGGTATAATAAATCAAACCATACTCCTATAGATTCCCTTTCCACTTCAATTTCCCCTTTAATTTTTTAAGCTTAGCCTGATTCTTCACTCTTACAAGTAACTTAAGCCCCTCTTCCACTACTTCCTTTTTAGTTTTTAATCCTGACTTCTTTATAGCGGTTGACATAAGTTTATCATCAATTACAATATTAGTTCTCATAAATACTCCGGATACTGTGTATAATTATATTGAATATGCTCATTAAATGTTTATTTATCAATGATTCCATAACTCCCTGTCTAAACTGCGATACTGGATTGCTTCGCTTATATGCTGGGGGAGGATATTGGCTGAACATTCAAGATCGGCAATTGTTCTGCTTACTTTAAGTATCCGTTCGAATGCTCTTGCCGAAAGTCCTAATTTATTGAGCGCCATTTTGAGAAGTTCCGATCCGGCAGAATCGAGTTTACAGAATGTCCGGACTTCCTTCGTCCCCATATCTCCATTGGAGTATATATGCTTCATTCCCGTAAATCTTGCAAGCTGAATTTTCCTTGCTTTCATAACTCTATTTCTTACATCCTGTGATGATTCACTTTTCACTTCGGAGGAGAGCTCTTTATATTTTACGGCTGGCACCTCTATATGAATATCAATTCGATCCAGCAAAGGCCCTGAAATCTTTGCCATATATTTCTGAATAAGAGGCGGCGAGCATGTACATTCCTTATTCGGATCAGAAAAATAACCGCAAGGACATGGATTCATCGCTGCAGCAAGCATAAAATTAGCAGGAAATTCCAATGAAAGTTTTGAGCGGCTGATCGTAACCCTTCCATCTTCCAGCGGCTGCCGCAATACCTCAAGTGCGTTCTTTTTAAATTCAGGAATTTCATCAAGGAACAAAACTCCATGATGGGCAAAGGAAACCTCACCGGGACGTGGCACAGAACCACCCCCCACTAATGCAGCATCGGAAACTGTATGATGGGGCGATCGGAAAGGCCTTTCTGTAATCAATGGCTGGCCTCTTGGAATTATCCCTGCAACCGAGTGTATCTTGGTAGTTTCAATTGCCTCCTCAAAATTAAGTGGAGGAAGTATCGTAGGGAGCCGTTTAGCAAGCATTGTCTTCCCCGATCCCGGAGGCCCTATCATTAAAATATTATGTGCACCGGCGGCGGCAACTTCAATTGCACGTTTAACGTTTTCCTGTCCCCTTACATCATTAAAATCAAGATGATATTGATTGACCGGGGAGAATAAAGCATCTTTATCGGTAATTGTTTTTGGCACTGATACTTCATTCATAAGAAACTGAATTACCTGGGAAAGATTATTCATTCCATAAACATCTATTTCACCAACAAGTGAAGCTTCCATAGCAGAATCAAGAGGAAGAATAATTCTTTTCATCCCTTTATTCCTTGATTCAACAGCAATGGGTAGGGCTCCTTTAATCGGCCGCAGAGTACCATCCAGGGAAAGCTCACCAAGAAAAACAGTATCTTCGAGTAAATTATCTGTTAATTTTTCTGAAGCACGGAGGAGCCCCACAGCAATAGCAAGATCGAAAGAGCTCCCTTCTTTTTTAATATCAGCCGGAGCAAGATTAACGGTTATTTTCTTGATAGGAAATTCGAATCCGCTGTTCTTAATAGCGGCAGACACCCTTTCCCTGCTTTCCTTTATAGCATTATCCGGCAAACCGACAATAGTAAATGACGGGATGTTCTTTTCGACATTAGTTTCTACTTCGACAATATAGGCATCAATCCCATATGTCGCACTTGAATAAATTTTTGAAAGCATCAGCCCTTAAACCACCCAATGATTTCTTTTATCACTTCTAAATTAAATTATTGAAATAAGAAAATCAAAGGAAATAATTGTTGGAAAGACGAAAAATATTAAAACCTTCGTGGTTAAGGAAAATTTCAGGGGTTTAATGAAGAAGGTTGAAGGGAAAACCTCAAAGGTTAAATTATTTGTACTGGCGAAGGAAGTTTATTCTGTCTTGAACCTGTTTAATGGGAGTAAGTAGTTTGTCTTTTCCATAAATTGCCTCTTCCCTGCTGGAAAAAGCAAGTTCATAATCTTTGCTCATAACAATTGCTTCTTCGGGACAGACATCTTCGCAGAAACCGCAGAAAATACAGCGGATCATATTAATCTCAAATTTAACAGGATATCTTTCTTTTTCATCGGGAGTTTCAGCAGCCTGTACAAAAATAGCCAGTGGAGGACACACACGTGAACAAAGTCCGCATGCCACACATCTTTCCTTTCCGTTTTCTTCCATGACGAGTACAGGACGACCTCTGTAGGAGGCAGGAGGAATGAATTTAACTTCAGGATATTCCACCGTATACTTGGGTTTAAACATAGTCTTAAGAGTTAAAGCCAGTCCTTTAACAATTTCAGGAATATATATTTTTTCCCAAAACGTAAGATCTTTCTTTCTCCTTCTCAGAGACATATGTGAACTCCGTATATCATAATCTGAATATCATAATTAATCCTGCAACCCAGACAATATTTATTAAAGATAACGGGAACATAACTTTCCATCCAAGACTCATAAGCTGATCGTACCTGAAGCGGGGAATGCTCCATCTTACCCAAATAAAGAAAAAAAGAAGAAATGCTATTTTAGCAAAGAATGAAATGATCTGAATTGCTATAACCAATCCTGCGGGCAATCCGATGGATTCGATATATGGAACCTGCCATCCGCCAAGATAAAGAGTTACAATTAATGCGCTGGCAATTATCATATTTGCATACTCTGCAAGAAAGAAGCCTGCAAATTTCATACTGCTATATTCAGTATGAAAACCGCCTACCAGTTCGGGTTCAGCTTCAGGAAGATCGAAAGGAAGACGGTTGGTTTCAGCAAATGCAGAAACTACAAATGTTATAAATCCTATTGGCTGAAGAAGGGCATTCCACATCCATCCATGCTGTGAAAGCACTATAGCGGCTGGTCTTAATGATCCCGCAAAAAGTAAAACACCTGCGACTGAGAATCCCATGGATACTTCATAAGAAATCATTTGAGCAGAAGACCTGATTCCGCCTAATAAGGAATATTTGCTGCCGGATGACCATCCGGCCAAAGTAATTGCATATACTCCTAGGGAGGACAATGCCAAAACATACAAAATCCCAATATTAACATCCGCAACTACAAGCGGAATAGTAATGCCGAAAAGAGAAATATCAGGTCCAAATGGAATAACTGCGTAAGTAGTAAACGCTACAAACAAAGCGATAACAGGAGCAAGTGTATGGATTGGTTTATTGGCATTGGTAGGAACAATATCTTCTTTTAGTGCAAGCTTGAAAACATCTGCAAAGGGCTGAAGAAGTCCGTACCATCCTACGCGGTTAGGCCCTAAGCGGTTTTGTGCCCACGCACTTATTTTCCTTTCAAAGTAAACAAGATAGGAGACCGTAAGCATCATCATTGTAAAGATTATTAAAATCTTTACCGCAGTAATCCCAATTAATTGAAGAAGACTCATACCAATTCCGGTTTTGCTGTTTTTAACTTAACGCCCAGGTCGCCTAAAATTTCGTAATTAAGTCCTTTGAATGCCTCAATATTTTTAGCTATATCGATAAAGATATCCTCAGCAATTGAATATTTAGGCTTGATTCCGTATATCTGCATCAATGCCTGAATTATTCTCCATGTTGCCCGTGCATCTCTTTGTTTACTATTAGCCCAGGAATCGAATGGAGTACCGAATTTATCCAGCCGGCTTAAGTTCATGCCGTCAAGCGCTCTGTCCTGTTCGATTGTTGAAGCTGCAGGTCTTATCCTCTGAGCTCTTCCCTGGAAGTTTACAAAAACACCATTCTTTGCTGTATAAGTTGACGAAGGGAAAACGTAATCGGCAAGCTCTGTTGTTTTATTAAAGTTAGTTGAGTGAACAATAAGCAAATCAAGTTTTGAAAGAATATCCTCCAATTCAGGTTTTGCAGAGACTATATCATCCTCTATTATATAAAGCGCTTTTATTCTGCCTGATTTAATACCGGTCATTATTCCGTCAAAGCTTAACCCGCCTTTGGCAGGAATAGCTCCGACAAGTTCAGCACCTTTGCTGTTAGGAGTTTTATCTTCTCTCCGGAGAATGTCATCTCCGAAGGTTGGATCTATATGTCTCATAAAGTCAATGTTTTTAGATCCAATGACAGATTTAGCAAACCGTGCGAACAAATAATTATCTTCACAGGTAACATAAGGGGAAGCGATAAAAGCTATTTCCTCTTTGGTATATTGTTTAAGAGTAGATACAGCTTTTGATAGTGCTTCATCCCATCCGGCCCTTATTAATTTATCCTTGTGCCTAAGAAATGGACCGTCTACCCTGCTATCATCATTTACAAACTTAAAAGTATCAATTCTGCCGTGATCACACATCCAATAGCTATTTACTTCCTCATTTAGTCGGGGAGTCAGTCTTAAAACTTCATTATTCCTGACCCAGATTTCTGTATTACAGCCGCGGGCACAGCCAATGCAGATCGATTCAGTGGAAGATAATTCCCATACTCTTGCTTTGAAACGGAAGTCACGGTTGGTCAATGCACCAACAGGACAAATGTCAACAACATTCATAGAATATGGATTATCCAGTTCACTCCCCGGATATGTAACAATCGTAACCCGGTCGCCTCTTTGTACAAAAGTGAGTTCGGGATCTTTAGCTATCTCATCACAGAACCGGATGCAGCGTGAGCATGAAATACATCTCTCGGCATCGAACATTACGCGGGGACCAATCGGAACTCTTTTATCCTTATGAACTTTTTCTTCGGTAAAGCGGCTCTCGCCGGTAGAATGAGTATAGGCATAATCCTGAAGTTTGCATTCACCTGCTTCATCACATATGGGACAATCAAGCGGATGGTTAATCAGGAGGAATTCCATAACCGCATTTCGCGCAGCGACAGCTTTATCAGACATTGAACTTACAATCATTCCATCGGAAGCTATAGTAGAACAGGCAATAGCAAGTTTGGGGCTCTTCTCAATTTCAACAAGACAAACTCTGCAGTTGCCGGAGACTGATAATTTCGGGTGCCAGCAGAAATGGGGAATGATTATTCCGGCTGCTTTGGCAGCTTCAATTATAGTCTGCCCCTGAGAGAATTCAATTTCCTTACCATCTAATACTATTTTCGGCATTAATTATTTCTGTATTTATTATGCTGCTGATTTAAGAACTAAATCTGACGGACTTATAATAATCTTTGTTAAATAATTCTCTTCCAATATTTCGTTGGCAATTTCAATTATCTCTTGGGGAGTAACTGAATCAATCATTTTAGTCAGCTCATCAATTGTTACAAGCCGGTTGTAATAAAGTTCCGAATTTGCCATTCTGAACATTCTTGATGTTGTACTTTCCAGGCTCAGGATAATATTCCCTTTAATATATTCCTTTGCCTTTTTTAGTTCTTTGTCGGAGACTAATTTCCCGCGAATCTTTTTGAATTCATTAAGAACCAGGGAATGAGCTTTATCAGATTGTTTTTCATTAGTCGATAAATATATCCCAAAGGATGAAACATCATAAAAAGAATTGAGGAAAGAATTAAGCTGGTAAGCAATTCCATGCTTTTCTCTTATAGTCTGGAACATCCTGGAACTGCTTCCTTCGCCAAGTATATGGGAAAGAATGTTAGCCGTAATTCTCTTTTTATCTTTATATCCATAGGTTGCTCTCCCTATAATCATATGAACCTGCTGAACAGGTTTATCGATCCTGTGATCCGGAGCCGGAAAAATGCTTAATAATTTCCTTTTGGTTGATCTTTGTCCCATGTCTTTAAGAAAGAATTTCTCGGTAAGCTTTATTATCTTTTCATGTTCAACATTACCTGAGGCAGCTATAAGCATATTATTAAAGCTGTACTTCTCATCAATAAAGTTAAACAGATCTTTTTGCGAGAATCCACGGATATTCTTTTCCGACCCTATAATAGGCATGCTTAAGGAGTTGCCTGAAAAAAGTACCTCCTCAAACTTATCAAAAATAAGCTCTTCGGGATTGTCATCGATATCATTCAGTTCATCCACAACCACGCCGGCTTCTTTTTTTATCTCCGAGGACTTAAAGGATGGATTCTGAATCATATCGGAAATTACATCAAATGTTCTGGGGAGATTGCTTATAAGCCCCCGCCCGTAATAACATGTATTTTCTTTGGAAGTGAATGCATTAAGGTATCCGCCGTACGATTCGATATCTTCGGCAATTTTACGTGATGAACGTCTTTTAGTCCCTTTAAATAACATATGCTCAATAAAGTGAGTTATGCCGTTATTTCTTTTACTTTCATCCCTTGAGCCTACATTGAACCAGAAGCCTAAAGAGAATGACTGAACATATGGAATGTTTTCGGATATTATCCTGATTCCATTAGAGAGAATTGTTTTATTGTATGAATTCAATTGATTTTCAACTTTTTTGAATTGCTAATATAGAGAAATGCCCCTATCCAATCAAGAAATGGTCAGGAAGTTATGAATAACGTGACTTAGTTAATAACCACTTTTTATTTTACAGCTGTTCCTGCGAAACTATTCATGTACTTTTTATAATAGGATGCAATATTGGTATACGCTTTAGTAAGAATATTTTCATTTGGCAGGAAAACAACCCTAAAATGCTGGGTACCGGGAACCTGACCGAAACCACTGCCGGGAACAACAACAACTCCGGTTTCTCTTATTAAACCATTAACAAATTCGCTGTCTTTATGCTCCATGTGAAGACGCGGGAAAGCATAAAAGGCTCCTTCCGGTTTAACACAGGAAATTCCGGGTATTGCGTTAAGCATATTAAATGTAATATCTCTTCTGACAGTAAGTTTTGCCATTGCTTCTGTAAGATGAGATTGATCTCCTTCCAATGCCGGCCGGATTGAATATTGTTCAGGATGGTTTGCAGAAAGCCGGGAACGAAGGATTTTATTTATTGCTTCAATATATTTGGAAAGATTTTGTCTCCGACCGCTTATCACGCCCCATCCTATCCTGAATCCGGGAACGAAATAGTTCTTTGATAATCCGCCAAAAGTTATCACCGAAACATCTTTATTAAGCGATGCAATGGAGATATGCTTTTTCCCGTCAAAGAGGAGTTTATCGTATATCTCATCCGCAAATATTACAAGGTTATGCTCAAGAGCCAGATCAATTATTTGCTGCAGAATCTGAAGCGAATAGAGTGAACCTGTAGGGTTGTTCGGGTTTATTAAAACTATTGCACGTGTTTTATTATTTATTTTACTCTTAATATCTTCAATATCCGGTTGCCAGTTATTACTTTCGTCAAGGTAATAAGGATTTTCCATTGACATTAATTTACTCTGTATCGCCGTATAAAGCGGGTAACCGGGAGTAGGAGTAAGAACATTTTCACCCTGATTTACAAGGGCTGTAAGGCAGATATCGATTGCTTCGCTTGCACCGGTAGTAACAAATAAATCCAGTACATTATCAATCCCTTTTCTTTCAGCTTCCTTTTGAATTGCTTCAACAGCTTCTTTTATTCCTGATGAAGGGGAATACCCGTTTTTATTATTAAGCATCGCCTTATAAGTATGTTCCACTATATGTTTTGGCGGGGCGAAATCAAAAAGATTTGGGTCACCTATGTTTAGGAATAGCATTTCTTTTCCTGTTTTAGCAGCTTCATTCGCAACTAATAAAATATCTCTGACTGCGTAGGTTATATTTTCTGTTCTTTCGGCAGGTTTTATTTCTTTAACTGAACTCATTGGATCTCCGTTTCATAAAAATTTAGTGTACAAAATTATTCTTTTTACCTGCTAAATTCAATTATACATCTTATTAGTTCAGTGATATGTAAAAACAGATAAAGATAATAAAAAAAGCCGCCTGACTAACAGGGCGGCTTAATTATTAAAACTTAATAAATTACATTATTTCATGAGCATCATTTTCTTCGATTGAGTAAATCCTGCTGAACGAAGTTCATAGAAATAAACTCCACTTGACAACTTTGATGCATCAAAATTTACATCATAATTCCCTGCTTCTTTTTCACTGTTTACCAGTTCCGCTACTTCATTCCCAATTATATCGTAAACTTTAAGTGAAACATTCCCTCTCTCAGCTAAATTAAAATGAATAGTAGTAGAAGGGTTGAATGGGTTTGGGTAATTCTGGGATAATACATATCCGGCCGGATTTAGAACATCTGATTTTACAATTTCCGAATAGGTGATTTTCCCGCTAAAATCTATCTGTTTCAAACGGTAGCTATATGTCCCTGCCGATAGATTTTTATCAACAAAGGAATAGCTGTGTCTTTCAGTAGTTGATCCCTGTCCTTCAATAAAACCTATTGACTGCCAGCTATTATTTACACTCTTCTCAACTTCAAATCCTTTATTATTTATTTCTGTAGCAGTTGACCAGCTAAGGGTAACATTCCTATCGTTCGATGCAGCGGTAAAAGCTGTTAACTCAACAGGAGTCTGGGCAGCAGGACTGCCGGCATCAATCCATGCAGTATATATTAGATCGGCAACTGATCTGGATGCCGTTTTCATCATCTGGATAATCTGATTGCCGCATAAGTCCCAGTATTTCTGGAGGTATACTGTTCCGGAAGTTGATCCTGCAAAGGCGTGTGCTACGCTATCACCATAAAGGGTTGAATCAACATATTTGTTGGTAAGATAAATGAAATTAAATACATAACTGCTTACATCGGAAACATAAGTTGCCGTGCTGGGTGCATAAACAATGCTGGTCTGATATTGCCCTACTAATGTAGTTTCATACCGTGAATGTACTCCGCTCTGGTTTGTCATAGCACCGTCATAATTTTCAGTACAATGAAGAGGTTGATGCCCATCTCCGACATAATGGCCGATATCTGCCGCTAACATCATTGCTGAATGCCAGTTCAATTGTCTAAATGCATCGGTCAATGAATCTTTCCATTGAATTATTGCCCAGGGAAGTACCCCATTAGTAATTACAGCACTGGAACCATGGAGTGCCACAAAAGCATTATAATCACGGTTGATTGAATCGTTAGCAACAAATTCCGGATAAATATCGATATCTATAAAATGGCGTGGGGATTCGGTAGGATCCTTACCCTTCCTGTTGTCGGCATCTGATGCATGGGCGGCAAGGGTATCACTCCAATATGCCGGAAAATTCATTGATGACGGAAAACATACCGTAACATGGCTATTTATGATTTTATGCCCGGTACTTCCCCATCCCGCAAATAAAAAGATGAACACTATGGACACTGCTGTTGTGGTAAAAAGTTTCTTCACTTCCTCTATTCCTGAATTTGTACAAAAATTATGGTTATAAAAAATATTAATAATATAATATTACATTTAAAGATAATGAAAGAATATTGATTTCATCTAATATTAATAATAAAAATAACGGGGGGAAAATTGTGCCCTGTTCATGCTGTTAAAAACTTATGGGTGCGGGAGGTTCCTTTGACGCAGTATTTCGAACAGTATTATTCCTGCTGCGACAGATACATTTAATGATTGAATTTTCCCCTGCATAGGGATCTTAATCAGGAAATCGCAGTTTTCCGCAGTTAATCTTCTTAAACCTTTTTCTTCATTACCTATTATTAAAGCCGCGGGTAGTTTATAATCCATAGAAGAGTAATCTTTACTTTCCTCTAATGAAGCGCCAATTACCCAGAATCCATTGTCCTTCAGAACCTTAATTGTATTAACT